>CAIRCR010000416.1 GCA_903877065.1 uncultured Pseudomonadota bacterium | reverse complement strand
TTTTTTAGTAAGTTCATTTAAAACTCTATAATCTTGAGCTTTAATGCACGCAGGAATATTTCTGAGATTCTCTTTCCAATATACTGCCTTATTTACCTCACCATGACACTCAAGAATGCAGTATCAGTCAAAAGCATTTTTAAGCAAAGGAAATGTATGAGATTGATAAATACTTTCTATTCCTTCAACAGAAATAGCATTATCTTTTTTACGTTGTTTAATTGTTATAGGCTTTAATGTAGGCGATAGATAACGAGTAAAAGGAATGGCGTTATTATTAAAAAGTTTACTTTTTAAAACTGGCTGATAGCCATTTCTAGTAAGAATGTCATGAATTGTAAAAGTAGAATTAAATTTTGAAATATAAAGCTCTTCGATAGTGATTGCTGATTTTTCAATGTTCATAAGTATATTTTTTAATGTTTAAAAGCTACAACAATATACCTTCAATTAGCTGCTTTTAACACTGGTGGATGTACCACTGTTATACACTTTCAATCACTCTCTTAACCTGTAATGCTTGCCAGTTTTGACTACCATTCGGTGTAGGTAATCCCAATGCTGTTAGGGTTTGAGCAATTGTGTAAAAGTTTTGGTTAAATTGTACACGCACCGTGCAGTGCGTGTACAGTTAAAACAGTATGCCTAAATATTTAGTATCTTTTTTGGTACAATTACGCACACCGATAGGGAAACAAAAATGTTTAAAGTTAAATTTTTTAGTAATGAAAATGGCAATGAACCTGTTAAAGATTGGCTTAAAAACGATATAAGCGAAGTGGATAGAAAAATCATCGGCTGTGATTTAAAAACAGTTCAGTACGGTTATCCACACGTTGGAATGCCACTTGTTAAACATTTAGTCGAAGATATTTACGAAGTTCGTTCTGATATTTCGGATAGGCGCATTGCACGAGTTTTGTTTTGTCAGTTTGAAGATTGTTTAGTTTTATTACATGGTTTCATTAAAAAGACGCAAACCACACCGTTACAGGAATTACGACTTGCTAAAACACGCCGTAACCAATTGAAAAATCAAAAGTGAGGAATTATGAATACGCAACATTTAGGGTCTGATTTAGATGATTTCTTACAAGACGAAGGTATTTTAGAAGACTGTCAAGCCGTAGCTATTAAGCGTGTTTTATCATACCAATTACAGGAATTTATGACACAAAATCGTATTACGAAAACTGAAATGGCGACACGTTTAAAAACTAGCCGAATGGGATTGAACCGTTTGTTAAATGTCGATAACACCTCAATAACACTCGATTCAATGATTAAGGCGGCAAACGTTGTAGGTAAGAAAATTTCAATTGAGCTTACGATGTAATCAAAAATGACAACTAAAACAGCTCGAATTTATTGCAGGGTTTCTACCGAATTACAGGCAAGTGAAGGTGTTTCACTCGAAGCACAATCAGCGAAAGCTAAGGCATGGTGTATGGCTAACAATTATACTGTTGCTGAAATCTATGTTGATGCTGGGTTAAGTGGCAAGCGTGCTGATAACCGCCCTGAATTACAACGGGCTTTAATGGAATGTACAAAAGGTGAGGCATTGGTTGTCTACAGTTTATCGCGTTTAGCTCGCTCTACGGTTGATACGATTTCAATCAGTGAAACCTTAACCAAGAAAAGAGCTGATTTGGTTAGCTTACAAGAAAAACTAGATACCACCACAGCCGCTGGGAAGATGATGTTTCAAATGTTAGCCGTGTTAGCTGAATTTGAGCGTAACCTCGTGTCTGAACGTACCGCTATGGCACTGCAACATAAGAAATCAAAAGGGGAACGTGTAGGTCAAATCCCTTATGGTTCAAGCCTTGCCGATGATGGTGTTATGCTGGTGAGTGATGATTATCAGCAAGGGGTTATTTCATTCGTTAAAGATTGTAAAATCAAAGGGTTATCTATTCGTGCTACGGCGACTGAATTAACGAATAAAGGTTACAAGCCTCAAGGGGTTAGTGGCTTATGGCATCCAACAACAGTTGCTAGAATCTTGCATGGTACAAAATGAAACAGAATCCATTTTGTTGACAGTGAAATATCGCAATGAATGGTACAAATGATTTTGGATAAAAGGAACCGTGTCGTGATACGCTGGCTTATAGATTGGTTATTTGGTACGAAGAAAACCACAAAAGCAGTAATAGAAGAATTACTAAAAGATGACCCACATGCGCGTTACCTGACGTCTCTGCACTTGTACTTTCACACTCGCAACAACTGTTGTCATGATACATCTACATGCAATC
>CAIRCR010000415.1 GCA_903877065.1 uncultured Pseudomonadota bacterium | reverse complement strand
CTTCGGCAAACCAAATCGTAATATCGCCTCGCTTAACTAAAGCCGCATCGTATTCTGCCCAATTCTGAATTTTGTAGCTTGATTTTGACATGAGAACTATTGGATGATTCAATCTGAAAGGCTAAAGGTTGACATATTTTTGGTATTTATGCGCCAAAGCCGCCAAACGGCTAAAAGTACCGCCAAAATTACGGGTCCTAAAAATAAACCAATCGCACCAAATGCCGTTAATCCACCAAAAATTCCGAATAAAACGACTAAAAAAGGGACTTCACTTGTGCCACAAATCACCAACGGACGAATGATATTATCAACCGTGCTAACTGCAAAAAATCCCCACGCTAATAATCCAAATCCAGACCACAATTCATCGTTTAGCAAAAGCATTAAACTCGTTGGCAACCAAATTAACGTCGCTCCCATTGGAATTAACGCCAACAATGCTGTCAATACACCCAATAAAATTGGCGTATTTACGCCAGCAACGGCATAGCCAATTCCCGCAACAGCCCCCTGCCCTAACGCAGCTAAAACTAAACCGTAAACCACTGCGCGACAGGTATCACCAGCTGTTTGTAAGTACATATTTTTTGGGTCATTTAAAAAATGCTGTGCGCCGAGTTCTAATTGTTTTAACCAGCTCTCACCATCTCGAAAACAAAAAAATACAGTGATTAAAACAAAACATAATTTGATTAAATTTTGCCCAAAACTGCGTAAAATTTTTCCTGTTTCACCCAAACCGTATTTTGCCCATTCAACAAGTTGTGCGTTTAATTTGACACGATTTTCTAGTAATCGATTTAAACTGTTTTGTAAAAAATCGCCAATGCGTGGCAAATTTCGGATACTTTCAGGCAATTCTAATGCGGTTTGATTAAAATTATTCACGAGAAACCAATATGCACGAACAATTTCACCTTGTAATAAAGTCACTAAAACGTAAGCAAAAATGATAATCACGCCAGTCATTGCACCCGTCGTGATGGTAGCACTCAAGAGTTTATTGCCATTGAAACGATTCACACACCATTGATAAGGCGACCAAAAAACATACGCGATAATGAATGCCCACACCAACGTCAGCATAAATTCACGCAGCACTAAAAAACTCAGCCACAGCAACATAACGAAGCCAAAAACGGGAATTAGTTGCCGTAATAACGTGGAATTAGGATTCATAAAAACTACCTCACAATACGATTAAATCAACCATGAATATTTTTTATTTGCATACCGAACCAAAGATTTGCGCTCAACAGCACGTTGATAAACACGTCGTTAAAATGATTTTGGAATACGCGCAATTACTTTCAACTACACATCGTTTTTTGGATGGAACTGAAATTGTCAGCACTTCAAATACAGGGCGAAAAGTAAAGCGTTGGCAATTGCCAGATAAGCGTGATTTTGTACTCTACGAAGCCACACACATTCAACATCCATCTGCGATTTGGACGCGCCAAAGTGATGAAAATTACTTATTTTTGTGGCGATTATTTAGCTGTTTGTTGGAAGAATACACGTTTCGTTATGAAAAAATTCACGCAACCAGTCGTTTACTTTTGCCTTTAAAATCATTGCCACTGAAAATTGCGGTCGGTAATTTTAATCAGCCCACACCTGCAATGCCTGAAGAATACAAAGTTTTCGGTGATTCGGTTACATCGTATCGAAATTATTATCGTGGCGAAAAAGCACGAATGTTTTTGTGGAAAAAACGTGAGGTACCCGATTGGATAAATTGATTGTCACCGTTGCGGTGTTAACACTAAATCAATCAGGTTTTGTCTTTCAGGTTGAGCAACATTCGCTTCATTTTGCCAGCCACCGCCCAACGCTTTATGCAACGCGACAAATTGTTGTGCCTTCGTTGTTAAACTTTCGATCTGCTGTGTTTGCGTTTGATATAACGTTTGCTGTGCTTGTAAAACATCAATAAATCCCGTCAATCCTTTGCTGTAAAGTTCTGTTGCCAAATCTAACGCCATTTGATTTGTCGATAATGCCTGAGACAAAGTGTCGTAACGTTGGGATTCATTACGGTGAGCAACTAACGCATTTTCAACTTCTTGAAATGCAGTTAATACGGCTGATTGATACGTCAAAAAGGCTTGTTCGTATTGTGCGTCTTTACTTGCTATGTTTGCTTGTAATTTTCCCCAATTAAACAGTGGCATTGTAATCGTTGACGCACTCGACCACGATTTTCCCATCGGTGTAAAGTCCGTTATTTTAAGATTTTGCAATCCAATAAATGCCGCTAAATTCACTTTCGGATAAAGTTCAGCGATCGCTATTCCAACATAAGCATTTGCAATCGCCATTTGTCGTTCGGCTCTGCGAATATCGGGGCGACGTTGCAATAACTCCGACGGCAAATTACCAAGTGACACATTTGCAGTTTGCGGAATAGGTTTTGAATCGACAAAACGTTTGGCCAACGCATTCGGTTCACGCCCAAGTAAAACACTCAATGCGTGACTTGCTTGTTTAATTTCAGTTTCATAACGCGGTAAATTCGCCGCTGTTGCGTCAAATTGCGCTTGAGCTTGCATCACTTCCAACGCATTCGACAAACCACTTTGTTGACGAATTTGCGTTAGTTTGACGGTTTCTGCTTGCGCGGCAAGTAATGCGTGATGAGTGCTTAATAGTTGTTGATTGGCTCGCAACGTAATGTATTCGCGTGCAATATCGCCCTGCAACGTTAATAAAACGTCACGACTATTTTCAACTTCGACATCAATTGACGCATCGGCAACTTCAACAGCGCGTTGAATTCCACCAAAAAAATCTAATTCCCACGCGGCATCAAAACCCAGTTGAAAAATGTTAATGGCTTGACCACCTATATTTACACCACCGCCCCCAGCGGATGAATTATTAAAACGCCGACTTGCAGCGTTTTTACCGCTCAAACTTGGCAAGCCTGTCGCAATCGTTTCAGAGCGTAAAATTCGTGCTTCTTTTACACGCATTAAGGCGTGTTTTAAATTCAAATTAGCCGCAGTCGCCTCCAACATCAAACCGTTTAAAATTGTGTCGTTAAAAGATTCCCACCATTTATCGGGTGTTTTTTGTACGGCAACATTTTCGCTCCATGTTGTCGGCACGGAAATTTCTGGCGATTGATAATCACGTCCGACAACACACGCGGATAAAACAAGCGGCAAAGTAAAAATCAGCCGTTTCATGAACCAGAACTCGCGTCATTGGCTTCGATGAATATATCCATTTGCTGTCCAACGTAAGCGGGTATTTGTTGCGGATTAAATTGATATAACGCTTGCAAAACTCGTGTATCAACTCGTTCGGTACTGTCGCCAGTCAAAGATTTTTTTGGCACAACTAAAGGTTCGACGTAAGCAAGCTCTAAATCGACTTTGAAATTTCGATTGCCTCGCAAATAAGCAACCGCTTTTGCATTTTTATCGAATCGCCACGCATCGTTTTCGTCAATATCAACACGAACATGAAAATGACTTAAATCACCGACAATTAACAACGGTTTGGATAACACACCCGTGCTGGCAAATTCACCAGCACGAATGTTGACTTGCAAAACGTCGCAAGCGATTGGCGCACGGACAATTAAACGCTCCAGCGTGGTTTCCGTTTGAATTTGTGCCGCTTTCGTTTGCTCAACTAAAGCCAACGCACTTTCTAATTTAGCTTTGGCAATCGCTAACGCATTACGACGTTTTAAAATTTCTTCGCCACTAATTGCCCGCGAATCCGTGACGGTATTTGCCAAATCAAACAGCGATTGCGTGTCAGCTAAAGTTACTTTCGCAACTAAAACGTCGGCTTGTGCTTTTGCGACATCGGCTTGGCGTTGCGTTAATTCGGCGCGAGTGTCTCGATCGTCCAAATAAAACAAGGGGGAATTTGCGCTGACTTTATCACCAACTTTCACGGAAACTTTGCTGACTAATCGCGCTAACGGCGAACCGATGGCAATACTTTCATTTTTGGCTTCAATAATTCCTGCGCCTGCGATGAAATTCGTAAACGGTGCGGAAGCAGGTTCAACTAACGCGGGAGCAATCGGAATGGGCTGATTGCTACTCACAACGGTGTAAGACGCAAACAAAAATCCCGTGGCGGCAAGAATTGGGAGGGTATATTTCATGATATTTCGGTTTGCAAAAACAGTTAAATGCAATCACTTCTTTTTATGAAATTATTAAAATTTCGCTGAAAAAAACGCTATTCGCTCAGACTCATTTTCAACGCAACCGCCGTTGACCACGGTGTAAGTGTTAGAGTTAAACATAAAATTGCGGCTAACATGAATAAATGACCGCCTATTGGCAAACCAGACATGGCGGCATCGACCGCACTGCTGGCAAAAATCAACATTGGCACATACAACGGTAAAACAAGTACCGCAAGCAACGCGCCACCTTTACGCAAGCCTAGCGTTAATGCAACAGCAATTGCACCGATTAAACTTAACACTGGCATTCCCAACAATAATGTCAGTAACAAAATTAGCATCACATCAGAATCCATGCCGAGCATTGTGGCGATAAATGGAGTCATCAATAACAACGGCACGCTCGACAACAACCAATGTGCGATAATTTTGGCTAATACCAATAACGATAAAGGATGCGGTGTCATCACCATCAATTCTAAACTACCGTCTTCAAAATCTGAACGGAACAGCGATTCCATCGACAACAACGACGCAAGTAACGCGGCAACCCAAATAATCGCGGGAGCAATACGTTTTAATAACAACGGTTCTGCGCCTAACGCGAGTGGAAATAATGTCACGACAATCACAAAAAACGCTAACGGGTTAATCAAATCGGCACGATTTCGATAAGCGAGTAATAAATCGCGCTGAATCACCGCCTTAAATGCTTTAAATAGGCTCATCGACGTAATTCAAGTTTTTGGACAAGTTCAGCAGGAAAAAGTGTTTCGTGATGTGAAGTCATAATCACTATTCCACCTTTCTTAACGTGGGACGTAATCAATTGTTCAACCAATTGAATACTTGCTTTATCGAGCGAAGTAAAAGGCTCGTCAAGTATCCACAGCGTTTTATGTGTACAAAGTAAACGAGCTAATGCCAAACGTCGTTGTTGACCTGCGGACAAATAACGTACTAGCGTATCTTGATAACCATCTAAATGCACTTTTTGCAAACTTTCATCAATGCTTAACGCACGAACAGCAAGGGCTTTAGCATATTTTAAATTTTCTTTTGCGGTCAGAGTTTCTTTTAATCCGTTGTTATGCCCAATATAAGCAACATCTTGATAAAACGAGGCTGCCAAATTTTCAATTGATTCGGTGTTCCAAAATAATTCACCTTCATCAGGCTGACGTAAACCGGTCAAAATACGCAACAACGAGGTTTTTCCCGCGCCATTAACGCCTTCGATTAACAAAATGTGCCCGCCATGCAACTGAAAATTTAAACCGCTAAATAACGTCCGATTGTCACGAATACAAGTGAGTTGACGAGCTTCTAAAAGAAAGGTTTTCATCGCACAGGGAAAAGTAAATGCTGCAATTCAATCGCGGCTTTTTCACAACTAATTGCTGATTTTTCAACCTGCCGTTTTAGGTTTAAATCAATGCTTAAACCATCACTTTCACGCACCGCATATTGATTCAATGACTCACAAGAGAATTGCATTTTTTGTTCGGCTTCTAAAATGGCGGCGGACGGTTCAGTTTCGATGAGCATTACCGCATTTGTCATACTGTTTTGAAATTTGAATACGCTTTCAACTCGTTGAGCAAAGGCTTCTAAAGTTTGATGCTGTTCACCGTAAGTGCCAAGAAATGTCGTATTACAGCCCAACAATAATAAGATATTCACAGCAATAAGCGATTTTTTTAGCACAAACACGGTTGCTGTTAACCGAGATATTCAATTCGATTTACCAACTCACCAGACGCAAGTTCCAAACCTTGTTTATAAAACTGACTTGCTGCCAGAGCATCGTTTTGTGTCAACGCTAAATCACCGAGTAAACGATAACTTTGCACATTAGGTTCAATTGAAATACTTTGTTGCAAATAACGTTGCGCTTTTGCGTAATCGACCAGTTGAACACTTAATTTTCCTAAAACCATTAACAAAATCGCGTCATTAGTGTGACCGATTAGCCAGCGTTCAGCGATTTCAAGTTGCACAGCAGGGTTCAGAGATGCAATGTTTCCGAATAAAACCAATAATGTGTCGTTCCAATTTGCCGATAAATTTTTAACCAATTCATCTTCGATATTTGCTCCCGCGCCAACGTCAATCATCGCAGCAAAATAAATCGCCGCCACGCCACGCATAACTTTTATCGACATCGGCATTTCTGACCACAATGTTTGCAATGCGTTACGATCTCTACGTTCAGCGGCTTCTTTGAGCAAATTACTAAACACTTCGGTTTCTATCAATTTTAATTCGGCTTCCATTAACACTTTGTGGGTATTTAGTGAAGGAATTAACGAACGCAACGCTTGCCAATCACCCACTTTTTGGTAGGTCAAATGCAGTAAGCGTAAAACATTTGCTTGTTTTGGATTAAGCGAATGTAGACGTGTCAATGTTTTCAAGGCTTCGTCGTATTGCTCACCTGATAAATTTAATTCGGCTTGTGTCAAACCGACAGCAATCTCAGAATCACTCCCATGTTCGGCAGCGAATTGTAGATATTCATCTCGTTTGTCAAACGCACCACGCGATTGAGCGGCTCGTGCGGCGGTCAAATAATGAATTAATGGTGCGCCACTGTGCGAGGCGTGTTTGATTAAAATATCTTCGGCGTTTTCCCAATTGCCTTCTGCGGAATCGATTAAACCCTTAATTAACGCTTGTTGGGAAATATTTAGTTTGTTTGTGGCAACACGTTTTTTAATTTGTTTTGGTAATCGCAGTGTCCAACCTAATAGTCGAAATCCGATATACATCCCAAAAAAGACAACGATTAGAATGCCCATAAAAACAATTAACGAGGTTTCAAGCGACCATTGATCAATACCGATTAACACATAACCCGAACCATTCAGATGCGTTAAAAATTCGCTACCGTAAAAACCAGCCGCCCCTAAACCACCTAAAATAATTAGAAGAAAAAGCATTTTTGTCATGATGAATTTCTCTTATTGTTGTACAGCGGGCGTAGCTTCATCTACAACAGGTGCAGATTTAGCGGGATGTGATAAGGCTTTGTCAGTTTCAATTCTAAGTTTTGTAATATCACGCAACATTTTCAGCGACAAACTAATATCGGGGAATTGACTACGAATTCGCACGTCTAAGAGTTTATCTAATGCGGAGGTAAAACGATCTGCTTCTTTTTCTTTTGCGAAATTTTGTGAAAGCCATTTTTTCGCATCACTCAAACTGCCTTGATAAAGCACGTCATTTTGTTGTACGAGCGCAATTTTTATAATTTCTAATTTCACCCGCAATTGTTCACGAATAAATTGTGCTTGTTCGGGCGTTAAAATTTCGTTGACGTGCTGTTGAACATGGCGAATTGTCACCATTGTTTCTAATTGTCCAATCAAATCGGTAGGCTCTTTTTTTACTTCTGGTGCGATGGGTTTAGGTGCTTCATCTCTACCTGCGTAAGGTAAAAGCAATGTGAGTGAATCAATTTGGCTTTCCAACATTTGCAACGTCGAATAAATACCAACCACATCGGCGGCATTGACACGACCGATTGCCGCAATATCTTTCGCCAACTGCTCACGAACTTTATACGCTGCTGCGTCACCACTTTCGCGCAAACGTTGATCTGCGGCTTCTAAGGCTTCTTTTGTGGTATTTACGTCACCCATCAAAAGCAAACGTTGATTTGCAACGCTAAGTAAATACTCGGCATCTGCGAGCAACCAATCGCCGCGCGTTTTGCCCAATTGACGTTGTAATTTTTGAATTTCCTCAGATAACTCTTTGCGTGTTGCGTCTAATTTTTCGTTTTGTAATTGCGAAAATTCGGTAACGCTATTGGTAAAATGTGCTTCTTTATTGATGACATCAGTTTGAACAGCGGCGAGTTGTGATTGAATTGCCGCGAGCTGGGCTTGGTAATCGCTGATTTGTTGGGACACAGCACCTTTGACTTCGCCGCCTAGTCCTTCTTGTTTTGCACGCAATTGCGAGAGAAATGAATAGCCAAACCCAGCAACGACAGCAATAACCAACAAAATGATTAAGCCAAACCAAAATCCGCTACGAGAACGTCTAACTTCCTTCGATGTCTCTTTGACAGTTTGTTGTTCAACGACAGTTTGTTGTTCAACCGATTCAATCAATTCAGCCACTTTCTTCCCCGTTTATTATCGTCATTATTATATTAAGAATTGCGTCATCTGACGGCATTTGTGCGAGTGCGATAGTTTCAAAACCTAGATTTTTTGCTATGGTTTGAATGCGCTCGCTAATTACTATTAAAGGTATTTTTTTTAACAAATCGTGTTGCGATTCTGGCAACATTTGCACTAAATTTTGTATCGCTTCACCGCTTGTTATCGTTATTAAATCTAAACGTTTTTCCGTGATTAATTGTGAAACTTCGCGGCAATCTATTTTAGGTATTTCACGCTGATAAACGTTTTGATAACTGATATTTGCACCGCGTTTTTTTAATGTATCAGCTAACGTTTTGCGTCCATTTTCGCCCCGAATAATCACGATATTTTTTTGAAAAACGTTTTTTAATTCCGATAAATTCAATAATGCTTCGCTATTATAACCATGCACGGGCATTAAATCGACGTTCAAACCTTCCGTTTTTAAGGCTGTCGCGGTTGCTTGACCGATTGCCAAACACGATTTCGTTTTCAAGCGGCGCATTTTAGCATCATCAAGCTGTGAACAATAACACCGCACGGCATTTGTGCTGGTAAAAATAAACCAATCGAAGTGCTTTAAATATCGCTCGATTTCGTTTGCAGCAAAAATTATCGGTAAAATTTCAATCGTTGGAAACCGAATGGGGATTCCATTATTTGCATGAATCAACGTACACAAATTTTCGGCTTGCTGCGCTGGACGTGTGATTAAAATTCGGGCTTGTTTTAAATCAGCCATCAATCAAGGCTTTCAAAATTTCAGCCGCACCTTGTTTGAGTAATTCATCGGCAATGCTTTCACCAATTTCAACCGCATTTTCAGTATGACCACATTGTTTTGCGCGATAAATCACGGAGCCGTCAGGATTTCCAACTAAACCACGCATGAAAATTTCACCATTTTCTAATTCCGCAAAACCCGCAATTGGAACTTGGCAACCACCGTTTAAACGTGCATTCATGCTACGTTCTGCGACGACGCAAATTGCGGTGATTTCATCGTGTAAAGTTTTTAACATTTCGTTAATTTCAACATCATCAACGCGGCATTCAATGCCAATTGCGCCTTGTCCGCATGCGGGCAAACTGGTTTCTGTTGGCAAACTTTGACAAATTCGGTCAGCCATTCCCAAACGTTTTAAACCTGCCGAAGCCAGAATAATTGCGTCATATTCCCCTGCATCGAGTTTCGCCAAACGTGTATTCACATTGCCCCACAACGACAAAATTTCAGCGTGAGGAAAACGGGCTTTGATTTGAGATTGACGACGCAAACTCGATGTTCCAATTCGAGCATTTTCAGGTAAATCGGCAAAATTTTGATAATGATTCGATACAAACGCATCGGTTGGATCTTCACGTTTCAAAATCGCCGCAAGATGCAAGCCTTCAGGGAAATCAATCGGCACATCCTTCATTGAATGCACCGCAATATCAGCGTTTCCTTCGAGCATTCCTTGTTCGAGTTCTTTGACAAACAAACCTTTACCGCCAATTTTAGCAAGTGGCGCGTCGAGAATTTTATCACCGCGTGTCACCATTTTTACGAGTTCGGTTGTGATATTTGGAAAGGCTTGTTGCAAAAGAGCGGCAACGTGTTCAGCTTGCCAAAGAGCTAAAGGACTTTGGCGGGTGGCAATTCGGATAATTTTTATAGTCACTTGAAATTAAAAGTTGAAGTTAAAAGTTGTAGGTCGGATTAGCCTGAGCGAAAACCGACCCACTCGAAATTATAACGCGCTAATTTTGGTGTGTTGCGCTTGCAAATTACCCAAAGTTGATTGCAATTCAGCTAAACGCGCCCGTTCTTTTTCAAGTACAGCGGCAGGAGCTTTTTCAACAAACGAAGGATTATTTAATTTCACTTCAATGCGTTCCAATTCGGTTTGAATTTTTAAAATTTCCTTATCTAAACGTGCCAATTCAGCCGTTTTATCAATCAAGCCAGCAATCGGAATCAAGATTTGCATTTCACCAACAATCGCAATCGCTGATTCAGGCGTAATTTCATCTGAATTGAGCCACGTCATCGTTTCCAAACGCGCCAATCTGTTTAAATAAACACGATTCGTTTCTAAACGCTGTGCATCTTGCTCACTGCCATGTTGCAACAAAACTGGTAACGGTTTGCTCGGCGCAATGTTCATTTCCCCGCGAATGCGCCGCACACCTAAAATGACCGCCATGAGCCAATCGGTATTTTGAACTGCGTCGTTATCAATTTTAGATTCGTCAGCAATCGGATACGGCTGCAACATAATTGTGTCGCCTTCAATGCCCGCGAGTGGCGCGACACGTTGCCAAATTTCTTCGGTAATAAATGGAATAATCGGGTGTGCCAAACGTAAAATGGTTTCCAAAATGTGCAACAAGGTTTTGCGTGTGCCTCGTTGCAGATTTTCATTATCTGATTGCACCGCGACTTTCGTTAATTCCAAATACCAATCGCAGTATTCGTTCCAAGTGAAATCGTAAATGGCTTGCGCGGCTAAATCGAAACGGTAATTTTCAATTGCGTTGCTAGTGGTTGAAATCACTTGATTTAAACGCGCCACAATCCAGCGGTCAACGTGTGAAAATTCACATTCACCCGTCAAACCGCAATCGTGTTCTTCTGTATTCATCAACACATAACGCGCCGCATTCCAAAGTTTATTACAGAAATTGCGATAACCTTCCGTGCGAGCCAAATCAAACCGAATATCCCGCCCTGTTGACGCGAGTGACGCAAAGGTAAAACGCAACGCATCGGTGCCGAAAGATTGAATGCCATCAGGAAATTGTTTGCGTGTGGCTTGTTCAATTTTTTTCGCAAACTGTGGTTGCATCATGCCAGAAGTACGTTTTGCAACAAGTGCATCTAAATCAATCCCGTCAATAATATCAATCGGGTCAAGCACGTTACCTTTTGATTTGGACATTTTTTGCCCTTCGGCATCGCGCACCAAACCATGAATGTAGACTTCTTTAAATGGCACTTGCCCGCGAAATTTCAACCCCATCATAATCATCCGCGCCACCCAGAAGAAAATGATGTCAAAACCTGTCACTAAAACGCTGGTCGGATAAAAAGTTTTCAAGGCTTCGGGTTCATTTTTGCCATCCCAACCCAATGTTGAAAAAGGCCACAACGCGGACGAAAACCAAGTATCTAAAACGTCTTCGTCTTGTTTCAAAACGTAATCCGCAGGCAAATGATGTTTTTCACGAATCGCGGCTTCGGAATTGCCAACGTAGATATTACTTTTGTCGTCGTACCACGCAGGAATGCGATGTCCCCACCAAATTTGGCGCGAAATACACCAATCTTGAATGTTTCGCATCCAATCAAAATAAGTGTTTTTCCAATTGTCTGGCACAAATTTAATATCGCCATCTTCAACCGCTTTAATCGCAGGTTCGGCGAGTGGCGCAATTTTTACATACCATTGGTCAGTTAAAAATGGTTCGATAACGCTTTGGCTACGGTCGCCGCGTGGCACCATCAATTTATGGTCAGCGATTTTTTCGAGTAATCCCGCCGCTTCAAAATCCGCCACAATTTGTTTGCGTGCTTCAAAACGGTCTAGTCCACGGTATTTTTCAGGCACAAGTGCATCATCATTGATGCTGGCATTAACAGTTAAAATGTTAATCAAACCGCCGTGCGGTAAATCTTGAATTACCGACGTATGACGGTGGCGTACCCAAACTTCGTAATCGTTGAAATCGTGAGCAGGCGTGATTTTTACACAACCTGTACCAAATTCGGGGTCAACGTAATCGTCGGCAATAATCGGAATTGTGCGACCTGTTAAAGGTAATTCGACAAATTCACCGAGCAAATGTTGATAACGCTCATCTTTTGGATTGATGGCAACCGCCGCGTCACCAAGCATCGTTTCTGGGCGCGTCGTCGCAACAATTAAATACCCTTGACCATTCGACAACGGATAACGCAAATGCCACATGAAACCGTTTTCTTCTCCAGACAACACTTCTAAATCTGAAACCGCCGTGTGTAAAACAGGATCCCAATTTACCAAGCGTTTGCCGCGATAAATTAAGCCTTCGTTGTACAAATTGATGAAAACTTCTTGCACCGCGCCAGACATTCCTTCGTCCATCGTAAAACGTTCACGCGACCAATCGAGCGAACTGCCCATGCGACGTAATTGGCGGGTAATCGTGCCGCCCGATTCTTCTTTCCATTCCCAAATTTTTTCGATGAATTTTTCGCGTCCAAAATCGTGACGCGTTTTGCCTTCGGCGTTGCAAAGACGCTCCACAACCATTTGTGTTGCAATCCCTGCGTGATCTGTTCCCGCTTGCCAAAGAGTGTTACATCCTTTCATGCGGTGATAACGGGTGAGCGCGTCCATAATCGTATCTTGGAAAGCGTGTCCCATGTGCAAACTGCCCGTGACATTGGGCGGCGGAATCATGATGCAATACGGTTCGCCCATTCCAGATGGCGCAAAATACTGTTTGCTTTCCCAGTTTTCATACCAACGTTGTTCAATATCGTGTGGCGCGTAAGTTTTTTCCATTTTTTATAAATCCTCTGTGGCTTAATTATGAAGTTGTTTTAGTTTTTAATCACATCGTGAAAAATTTGAGCAGCTAAATGACGTGCAAATTTAACTGGCACAGCATTTCCGACCATTTTGTAACCATCTGCAACATACCGATATTTAAATATAAAATCATCAGGAAAGGTTTGTATTCGGGCGCATTCTCGAACACTTAAACGACGATATAAATATTCTTTTTCTGGTACAAAAATCCGTTTATTTTGTTCTACCAATAACATTTTTGGTGCATTTGGATGAATCGGTGCGTGTCTTCCACCAGCTTGAATAGTAAAAGATGGCTCATGCCATTCTCTGACACGGTTGCGTGACATAAAAATACTCGAAAATCCGCCTGTCATATATTCGTGATTTGCAATTTTTAACGTAGAACCATTCGTCAAATTTTTTTCTCGCGCTGGTGAGCAATCTTGCAGATCAAAAATTGTATTTTTTAAAACAGGTTTTGGCGTAACGATTGGCGGCGCAATAAATTTTTTTTCTAAATCATTACGATATCCCACAATAATCACACGCTTTCTGTCTTGTGGTACGTTGAAATCATGCGCGTTAAGTAAAAAATAACTTACTTGATAATTCAACGCGATAAATTCAGCTAAAATTTTTTCAAAAGCGGCTTTATGTTTTGGTTGCAAAATTCCAGGCACATTTTCAGCTAAAAAAAACAGTGGTTGTTTAGCTTTTAAAATTCTGATGTATTCAAAAAATAATTGTGCACGTTTATCATCAATTCCACGTCCAGCACCTGCTTCACTCCAGCTTTGGCAAGGTGGGCCACCAATGATTCCAAAGCAATCAGGAATTTCAGATGTTGTTAAATCTGTAATTGGATTTTCAATAAGATTGTGTAATGCAATTAAAACATTGGTGTGAGGTATTGAATTGGTCATTTTTATCATTTATTTTTTAAAACGGCTCGCAATTATCGCAGACAAAATCAGTACAACGACTGAAAAAATTAACAAAATTATCATTGAAACATTCATATTTTGTTTTTCTGATGGCATTTTTTCGGGTAACGCATTGAGTTGGTGGGCAACAGGCAAATCAAGCATTACGTCTTTTGTCATCGGTGGATAACACACGCCACGTTCAGCGCAACCTTGAAAATAAGCGCGTAATCTAATGGTTTGTGCGCCGTGATCTTCACGCCACAGCGACACGTTAAAATTCAAATCTTCGGACAAAATTTCAACATCACCAAAGGCTTCATCATGTTTTGGCAAACCGTTTGGAATTGAGTAATCACCTAATTTCACGCCCTCGCTGTTGAGTAATTCGAGCTTAATTTTTTCACGGTACAAATAATAATTTGGCGCAATTTCCCAACTCACATAAATGGTATTTCCATTTTTAACGCTGGCAGAAAATTCAAAAGCTTGTTCGGGTTGCAATAATTCGTCACCAAAAAGATTTAATTTTAATGCCGCTGTATCTCGAACTAATTGCTCAAGAGAATCTGTGGCAAATGTGGGTAAACTGCATAAAGCAAAAATGAGTAAACAAATTAAGCGGTAATATGGCATGAGCATCTCCAAAATTAATGGTGGGGCGTGTTTAGCAACATTATCGTAGAAAAGTGGCGAGTTTGCCTTTATATTGTCACAAACTGAACCTTTTACCTTGAATCTGAATTTATGAATATCTTTCGCTCGCTTTTTATGGCGATTATCGTTGTTTCTTTCTTAGAGCTTTATGTGTTGCTTGCGGTTGGTAGCGTATTAGGTGCATTACCAACGATTTTTTTAATTATTATGAGTGCCGCATTGGGTTCATTTTTACTCAAACAACAAGGGCTGGCAACCTGGCAACGTTTTCAAGAATCAATGGCACGACAAGAAGTTCCCGCTTATCAATTGATGGAAGGTTTTTTGATTTTACTTGGTGGTGCATTATTGCTAACGCCTGGATTTATTACTGATGCGATTGGATTGATTTGTTTATTGCCTCTATTGCGTCAGAAAATAATCAGTTATGTCATGCGACATTATTTCACTGTATCACCGAAAAATAATGACAACGTGCTGGAAGGCGAATTTAGTAAAGGTGCTGAATAAATACCATGTTAATGACTTTATTGCGTGCCTTAATCTGTCAAGTTTTCGCACTTTCAATGACATTCACGGCGGCTTATTTTCTGCCCATTTTTCATAATCCGATTATTTTTTTATTTACAGAATGCGCTTTAGCCATTAGCGGTTCACTTTTATTAAACCAACCAACGTGGTGGATTTTAATACATTTGTTTTTTTTGCCGAGCGTCTTTGTTTTTTTTACATTTGCTTTGCCAGCGGTTTTTTATTTGTGCGTTGTCGTGATGTTAATGCTTGTTTTTTGGGGAACAATTCGTGGTGATGTGCCGCTTTTTTTATCCTCCTCAGAAGTGACGGATGCTGTGATTCTTTTACTCGAACAAGAAAATGCAAAAACATTTGCTGATTTAGGTGCGGGCTTGGGTTCAGTTGCCGTTCCCGTTGCAAAAAAATTACCCAAAATTTGTGTTGAAGCGTGGGAACTTGCACCTTTACCTTGGCTGGTGAGTGTCTTGCGTGGGCGAAATTTATCCAATTATAAAGCTGTGCGTGAAAATTTTTTCACCGCCGACTTTTCAAAATACGACGTGATTTTTGCATTTTTATCACCGTTGGCAATGCCAGATGTCAGTGAAAAAATAAAACATGAAATGCGAACAGGAACATTGTTTATTTCGT
>CAIRCR010000414.1 GCA_903877065.1 uncultured Pseudomonadota bacterium | reverse complement strand
CTTGTGCGGTATTAGCTTCAATCAACGTGACATCGTTAGCAGCTGCAGTAATTAACAGCCGATCTTCCCATATATGCCCTTGCATATCAGAAAGGTCTTGCATTGGAACGGTTCTGTTTTCATACAAATCTGAAAAAAATATCGTGTCGTCATAAAGTCCTTTTAAACCGACAGAGCCGATCATTAACATCACCACTGTCATCGCGGCAATCATTGTAAAAACTGACTTTCTAATCGTAAAAAGTTTGAAAAATTGCGTGACGTTGGTGAGTAACCCCGTTTTTGTCACTAGACCATTTTTAATGGTTAAACCGTCAGCTCTACCCTCTTTGAAAAGTTTGTAAGCGCGTGTTGCTTCATCAACTTGTTGACGAGAAGGTTTGACTCGCACCGACATATAACCGATGTGTTGACCATTTTCATAATCAGGTATCGCATGGGCTAAAACCCAATAATAACCGCCATCTTTACGCATATTTTTAACTAAACCAGACCAAGGGCGTTTGTCTTTAAGCGTTGCCCACATATCTTTGAAGGCTTCGGCAGGCATATCAGGGTGACGTATCATATTGTGTGGCTGCCCCAACAATTCTTCTCGCGTATAGCCACTTGCTTTAACAAAATCATCATTTGCGTAAGTGATGTTGCCTTGTAAATCAGTTTTTGTGACGATTGAATCCATGTCAGGAAACGTGTATTCGATATTTGTTGGTTGAATAGCCATTAACTTTTTCCATTTTTTTGTGGTTTTTAAGATGAAATGCGGTAAAAAAAGCCGTTGCGGGGTCGAATTTACGCAACGACTTTAAATCTTAAAATTCTTCCCAATCATCACTCACCGCTTGAGTTACGACTGGTTTATTGCTGTGTGATTTAATCGGCGTACTATGCACGACAGCATTTGACGACATGACGCGGTTTGACGAATTTCCCACGTTAAAATGTGAAACTGAAATCGACAAATTACGCGCTTGATCTTCTAACGCTTCGGAGGCTGCGGCAGATTGCTCAACTAGCGCGGCGTTTTGTTGCGTCACTTCGTCCATTTGCCCAACCGCTTGATTGACTTGTTCAATGCCCTGACTTTGCTCGGCGGACGCGGACGTAATTTGTGACATCATCGACGTGACACCTTTAATCGACGTGACAATTTCCCCCATCGTTTCACCTGCATTTGTCACTAATTTTGTGCCATTAACCACTTTAGTCACGGAATCGTTGATTAAAATTTTAATTTCACCTGCTGCTGTTGCGGCACGTTGCGCTAAATTTCGTACTTCAATCGCCACGACGGCAAAACCTTTACCTTGATCGCCAGCTCGTGCCGCTTCAACCGCCGCGTTCAATGCCAAAATATTTGTTTGGAAGGCAATATCGTCAATCACTGAAATAATGTCACCAATTTTACGAGACGAATCGTTAATATCATCCATCGTGAGAACCACTTGACTAACAACCTCAACTCCACGCTCTGCAATATTTGACGCATCGACTGCTAATTGATTTGCCTGTTGGGCATTTTCGGCGTTATTTTTAACGGTTGCGGTTAATTCCTGCATACTTGCGGCAGTTTCTTCCAAACTCGCTGCCTGTTTTTCGGTACGGTGTGATAAATCATTATTTCCCGCCGCGATTTCTTTTGAACCCGTGCTGATGCTGTCGGTTGCGTTTTGAATTTCTTGAACAATCTTTTTTAAACTTTCGACTGTCGTATTCGTGTTGTCTTTCAATTGTTCAAATACACCTTCGTAATCACCCTGAATCATTTTTGTTAAATCACCATTCGATAACGCATTTAAAACGTTCACTGTTTCATTCAAACTTTCTGAACATACATGAACTAAATGATTGATGCTCTGACTTATTTGCAAAACAAAATCTTCTTTACCCGATTCATCGATGCGTTTTGAAAAATCACCACGTCCAACGCCATCCATCACAGCCGCAACTTCATTTTCAACAATGACTTCATTAGTACGATCATGCCATTCAGCAGTCGAACCTAAATGTTCACCACGTTCGTTAATAACAGGATTTGCAATCACAACAAGTGAACGACCGCCAATGTGAATTTTTGCGGTAATTCGTTGCTTCAATTTCCCCAGCACTTCCCTTTGATGAGCTGGATCTTTATGGAATGCGTCGATATTTGCACCCATCAAATTTGAAACATTGAAATTGGGTAATTCTTTGCGAATATCAGATTCTGCGTTACGCAGTAAATTTTCAGCCGCTTTGTTGAAATAAATAATGTTACGATTTTGATCTGCGACCGTCACACTTGTCGTGACGCTATCTAAACCAATTCTGACGCGTAAATTTTCGTCGGCAACACGTTTTGCTTCAGCGGCGAAAAATCTATTTCTGATTTGATTGGTTTTAAACGCATCAAGAATGTTACTGATTTCGGTAATAGCCCCGCCTTTTAACCTAATATCTTTGTTATCGGAGTGCCGCATTGATTGAGCTATATCGTGTAAAGGATTTGCAATGCTTTGATACAATCGTGTTGCTAATAATGCTGACAATGAAAAACTAATTGTAATCATCGCCAGCATTGTTTTTATGGCGTGTTCAAAATGGAAAGTAATGTCACCACTAATTTCTGCTGGTACATCGAAACCTTGTAAATGCGTTAAATTATTCATTTCCAATAAACCTACGCTAGCAATACTAAACATGGTTATCGCGAAAAAACTAAAGAGAGTAATAATGCGCTGTTTAATGGTAAACCGCTTATAAATGAGAATACGATGGTGCCAATTTTTACGGTAAAGAAAACTGCTGATTTTTAATATCTGGATGTTGCTAATATTTAGGAGGGAGAAACTAAAATTGAAATAACTTATTCTTAAGTTATCAATTTGGAATATAATGATATGTCATTTTCAATGGATGGAAATTTTTTCGTTTAGTATTGCAAAGAATATAGCTAAG
>CAIRCR010000413.1 GCA_903877065.1 uncultured Pseudomonadota bacterium | reverse complement strand
CGCTAAACGCTACAAAACGACAGAAGCTAATTTACACAATTGGCTCAAAAAAAATAATTTGATGACTGCACAGCAGCGTAACAGAACTTAAAATCCTATGAAACTTTTGTGTCGTTTGTTTAAACTCACCCGATGTTAGAAAGCAAAATCACGATTGATCCGTTTTTAAAAATGGTCAAAGTTCAAAATGAAAAAGATGCCATGCGTAATTCATTAAAAGCCGCTCTTCAGCGAAATAAAACTTATGTGAAAGATATTTCGCAAACTGATAGACAGAGGTTTCGGTCTAGTTGGGCTTCACTTATTACTGAATCTGCAAAAATTTATAGCACTCCACTTGCCGATGACAAGCAACATTGTGAAACGATTGCCAAAATCTCAGAAAAATTATCACAAGACTATGCTCATATTTTGGTTGGAGGATATTTACGGTTCGGAACATCGCAAAAAGCATTTAATCTGTATTTGAAATTTCTTTGGCGACTTGATATTGAAAACTTCCCAGCACCACCACATTGTCCAGTTGATGGTGTTGTTTTAAAAGCAGCAAATTTACAGGGTTCTTGGACTAAGTGTAATTCTGTCGAACAGTACATGAAATGGATTGCGGCTATTCGTAAGCAATTAACTATCCATTCAACTTTGGCAGAATACGAATACGACTTGTGGAATAAATCCGCCAGAAATCAGTCTTAACCGTTCGTTGTCCGTCGGGTGTGTAGGTGATTTTGATTTTGTTTTTTATCAACATTGAGAGGAAAAAATGCACGCTTATTATGAAATGGAAACCCACATTCCAAGCAATCATCAATTACAAATTCAATTGCCTGAAATGATTCCAGCTGGGCGAGCGAAAATTGCTTTGATTTATGAATTAGCAGAAACAAAAAATAATGCAGGTTTGGCGTTAAAAACATTTTTGGCTAAATATCAGAACGAAGACATTGATGTGGATACGCAAATTTTTGAGCAACACAGAAAAACCGAAGTGGATAGAGATTCAACACTTCACCGATTTAAAAATTGAAAATTGGTTTGATGAACGACCGCAGTGTTTTAGGTTTTTGTTTTGGTTTTGAGAGGTTTAAATTTTA
This sequence comes from uncultured Pseudomonadota bacterium, assembly GCA_903877065.1. Taxonomy (GTDB): domain Bacteria; phylum Pseudomonadota; class Gammaproteobacteria; order Methylococcales; family Methylomonadaceae; genus UBA10906. The sequence goes on along the minus strand of CAIRCR010000413.1, from coordinate 1,180 downwards.
TGCAACCGATATTAGCTCCATTTAGTGCCAGCCTTTCTGAATTGAGAAAAAATCCAAAAGCGTTATTGGAAAAATCTCAAGATGAAACGGTAGCTATTTTTGAAAGAAATGTACCAGCGGCTTATTTGATTTCGCCAGCTCACTATGAAGAACTATTGAATCGTTTGGAAGATTATGAGTTGGGCGAAATTGTGAAAGCCAGACAAGCTGAAAAACCGTTTGCCGTTGAAGTTTCACTCGATGACTTATAAATTGAAATTTTTGCCCAGCGCACAAAAAGAATGGGACAAACTCGACGAAAGCATCAAAACGCCATTTAAAAAGAAGCTGGCAAAGTGTTTAGAAAATCCGCACATTCCCGCCAATCAATTACACGGTTTTAAAAATACCTACAAAATTAAATTGCGGTCGGTGGGTTATATTAGTTTATGAAGTGGATGATGGCGAAATTGTGGTCTTCGTTATTGTGGTTGGCAAAAGAGAAAACAACGCTGTTTATGAAATTGCCGAGCAAAGAAAAAGTTAATTTTGCGTTTTTGGTTTGGGTTTTTACAGAAAGGAAATGAAAAAATGTATGCAGACAAACTTCAGCACTTTGAAAATGTCGAAAACTTAGGTGGAAAAGCATGGGAACACGCGACGGCTATTGATTTAATCAGCAATTCTAAAATTACAAACTGTTCGATGCACTGTTTTCATTATCAGCAAATGTTTGAATTACTCTTGAAACATTTACTGGAAACAAAGACTAAATCAGGTGCGTTTCCGCGTTCACACAAGTTAAACCATTTGTTTGTTTTGGTGATTGAAGGTTTGGAATTGAATTTAGACAAGGACAAGTATTTTGATGCACTTGGAACAATAACAACCTGTGCCGAAGCCTATCGTTATGACTTTTCATTGGATTGTGAAACATACAAACACGCGGTGTCATCACTTGATGTGCTACTTGATGAGTTAATCAAGCTCACTTGATTTTTCGTAGAGAAGTGACAAACAGAGGTTGGGTGAGTTATCGGATAAGTTGTTTGACTGGAGACTGTAAATAATTCCGTGTAAACGTTCATTTTAAAAACCGTAAAATATACGGCTATTTTTTAGAGGAACGAACATGAGCGAATTATTAACAGACCCAGCCTTAATCGAAGCAATTCAAACATTAGGGCGAAAAATGAAAACT
>CAIRCR010000412.1 GCA_903877065.1 uncultured Pseudomonadota bacterium | reverse complement strand
CGCACAACTGTTTGGCTCATTAGCGTGTGTATCCAAGAAAATTTGAATATGACTTTGTAGTTTTTCAAGTGTTTCGATTGGTGCATTTTGTGTTTTAGATTCAATGGCAGTTTTCAGTTTTTCATTAAACTTAATTAATGCGTCACGTTGCAGATGATTGTCCGGTAACGTAACATTAAAATTTTCAAGTTGATTTCCCAACATTAAGTTCAAATCATCAATAATGGCGAGTTTTTCTTCTTGATTTTCAGCCACAAAACTTTCTAAAGTAATCGCTTCATGCACGGCTGGCAATGTTTTCATTTTAGCGGCTAATGCTTTTGCGTCATCCAAATTAGTTGCTAAACCCGATACGGCAAAAGGCGATTCATTTTTAGATTTGAGTAATTCTTTAATCGTTGAAACAGACTCACTATTTGGATCACGCAAATTAATGGGGTTTGCATCAAAGGTTAAATTGGTTAAGACAGCGCATGAGCCAATAGCCAATAAAATGGATACAATGCGAATATGTTTTGAATAATGAAACGGAAACGTCACAATAAATTGCGGTGCAAAAGCCGATTTAATGGGCTTTGGATTATTCACCGGTAGAATGCAGAAAAGCGCAGGCAGGACGGTCAGTGAAATAATCAACCCAATAAAAATGCCGCCGCCCGAAATAATCCCTAATTCCGAAACACCCGCATAATCGGTAGGAATAAACGCTAAAAATCCCAATGCCGTTGTTAATGCACATAAAAATAAAGATGATCCAACACCGCTGATACTGTGATGAATCGCTTCAAGATTGCTGTAACCACGGGTTTTACGTTCTCGATAATATAAACAAATATGCACGGCGTAATCGACACCAAGACCGATATAGAGGGTGGCAAAGGCAATTGAAATTACATTTAAATGCCCGACAGTAATGGTTGCAAAACCTGCCGTTAAAATTAACCCCATGATTAATACAATATACGTAATGACGAGCAAACGCAGCGAATGAAAACCAATCCATTGCACGACAAACACCAGAATCAGAGAGGCTATACCCGCCAGTGTCGCACCATTTGTCACGCTTTCGAGTTCTTCATGTTCAAGTGCACTTTCACCGGTGATGCGAATACGCACATTGGGATTATCTTGCATGACCTGATTCGCAATTTCATGCCCAGCGGCTTGTGCGGCATCGACAGGTAACATTTCATCAAAATGGACGATAGGTTTAGCCACAATGAGTACGCGTTTTGCGTCGTCGCTAAGTTTATTGTTTGCGAGTAGTGTTTGCCAAGATAGCGCTTGATTTTTATTATCAAGTTGCGCATTGATGGTATTGTCAACAGCAAGCAACAGCGGATTTAAATCCATGGGCAATGCTTGTTGTTTTTCGCTTAAGGCTTGCCCAATGATGTCAAACAAACCATCGAGCGAATAATTTTGCGCTAAATGCCCAATGAAAGGTTGCGCATTGGTTAATTGCTCCGCTACGGTGTTTAAATCAGGTGTGTCTAAATAAAGTAATGCTTGCTTACGAAAAAAATCGTTATCTGTTGGAATATAGGCAGATGAAAAACGATCTTGTCTTTCATGCAGTAAATTCACTAACTGTGTTGAGCTTTGATATTATTCTTCGTGTGAGTTTTCATCAATGTAAAATAGCGTTGTGTATACGAACAGATGGCATAATTAATTTTAAATAAGTTAGTT
>CAIRCR010000411.1 GCA_903877065.1 uncultured Pseudomonadota bacterium | reverse complement strand
TTAGACAAGGTATCACCGCATGAAATCAAACATCATTCAATTCGAGCGTAAATATGCTCAAAACTCACAACCTAACTACCAACAATTTCTGCATTCTGTGTTTTTCATGGCAAGCGTCGTTACTGAGTTTTTACCTAGTTTTATCCCTGAAAATCACGACGAAAGAGAGTTTATTTTGTCGCATTGTGAAAATCATTTGTCTGTAATTCGCAATTTCACCACCCAATAAAAAACCCCACTTAACCAGATTAAGCAGGGCTTTTATTGAATCACTAAACACTTATGACGGGCTTATTATGCCTAGTTTAGTGAATCTTTGCACCCTGCAAGGATAAAAAAAATTATGAATCAATACATCGAACGCTATTCAATCGAAAATGCACAGCATGACGCGGCTAGATTATTCAACGAAACGGGCATTAAACACATTGTTAAGACAGTGAACGAAGGCATTTTTATGGCTGTACCTGTTCAAATTGACGCGCCACAACTACCAACAATACCGACTATTTCATTGGCTGACATGATGGCACGCGACTATGTGGCTAACTGGCTGATTGACGGCTTAATTGAACAATCGGATCTAGGCTTGATATTTGGCGCAAGCGGCGGCGGTAAAAGTTTTGTGGTGCTGGATATGGCTTATTGCATTGCGGCGGGCATTCCTTATCACGGCAGAACTACCAAAAAAACGGGCGTGCTTTATATTTGCGGCGAAGGTCACAGCGGATTACAGAAACGAATTAAAGCTATTCACATCGATAAAGGTTGCGCTGAATTGCCCAATATCCACGTTACCACCGTTCCTGCGGCGTTTATTGACGTAAATAGCGCAATGGCGATCCAAAACACGATCAAAGAAATCGGCAATATCGGTGTTGTCTTTGTTGACACGTTTCACCGTAATTTTGGCACTGGTGACGAAAACAGCGCGAAGGATATTGGAAAATTTCTGCAAAACATCGACTTGTATTTACGTTCTATTGGCGTTGCCGTCATTCCAGTGCATCACAGCGGCAACGAAGCAAACGGACGCAGTCGTGGCAGTAGCTCAATCCGTGCGGCTATGGATGTCGAATACGAGGTAAAAAAAGATGCCGACACGGACACTATCACGATAACCAACACGAAAATGAAGAATTTTGAGCAACCTAAGCCCTTTTCATTCAGATTTAAGCCTGTTGCCGAAAGCGTAGTGTTAGAACCGACTGACTTTATCGCCAAAAAGGGAAGTAAAAAACCGCTATCTAGTAACAACCTAAAGGCACTTCAATGTTTAACAAAATCACTCGATGATTTTGGCATTGCACCGCCACAAGAAATTATTGACCAATTCGTGGATTCACCTAACAACATACCCGATAAAGTTGTCACGATTGAGCAATGGCGAAAAGCGGCATATTTGGCAATTACAGTTGATAGCGAACCGTCGAAAAAACAGAATGCGCTAAAGATGGCTTTTTACAATGCTAGAAAGGCGTTAGATGAAAATTACATCATCGGCTTTCATGGTGAATATGCTTGGAAAATCAGCTAGTTATATTGCCGTTACAAGCGTTACGTTACGCTATTTAACGCTACAAATTTAACGGGCTGTAACTGTGGGTTAGCCGTTACGTTACGTTACACACTCTCTTTAGAGAGTGTAACGGTAGTAACGCACCAAACAGGCAAATCAAACCCAAAAAATCAGAATAGAAATTGAGCTTTTGCCAACGGGTAAAAATCAGAAAATTTGAAGGTTAAAAAATGAATCCCGAAACATTAAAATCTA
>CAIRCR010000410.1 GCA_903877065.1 uncultured Pseudomonadota bacterium | reverse complement strand
CCGACGCCTCTCACATCCATATAGACCTTGTCTCCGTATTTGATGAAAAGGTGATATTCGTGATACTTCATAATATCGACGACAGCCGTGATTCTATATCCAAATTCAGCTGTGATTGGCCAAAGCTTGGTTAAGAGAGGGTCGGTCATAGCGCAAGGGGTTAGTGTAATAAACAAAAACACGGAAGAGAATAAAATAGTATTTCAGGGAGAGGCGGGCAAGCTAATTTTTAAGTCGAGTGAAAAGAAAGTGTTGGCTGATTATTTTCGTGATGTGTAATGTTATCGGGAGTTTACGACATTAGATGTTTCGTCAAAATCGGCATAAAACGACGTATGCGATTCTTTAAAAATTTGATATGTCGCTAAAAAAGAGTCTCATTGCGAACTATTTGGGGGTGGGTTGGACTGCTCTAATGAACATTGCCTTCGTTCCATTTTACCTTCATTTTATTGGTGCAGAAGGGTATGGTCTGGTAGGTTTTTTTCTTATGCTGTCTGCCTCGTTGACGGTTCTTGATGCAGGGTTAACTTCAGTTTCGATAAGGGAAGCTGCCGGATTTATGTGCGGAAGTTCTGAACGTCGACAGGAAGTTATAACTCTGCTACGTAGCATTGAAGTGATATTTTTAGGCATCTCGCTGGTGGCAGGATTGTTAGTTTCATTATCTGCGCCCTTTATAGTGAAACATTGGTTAAATGTGTCTGTGAAATTGACTTCTGATGCCACTTGGGCTGTAGTTTGGATGGGATTGACGATTGCGCTACAATTTTTTATTTCCTTTTACAGTGGTTGCCTAACAGGGTTTCAGCGACAGGTCGGTTTGAATGTTATCAATATCGTGGGTTCTACTGTGAGAGGAGGCGGTGCCGTTTTGGTTTTATGGTTAGTTTCATCAACTATGCAAGCATTTTTCGTTTGGCAGGCAATCGGGGCGCTTGGGATGTTAATCGCACAGCGTGTTTTGTATGTACGATGCATTGAGGGGGAGGGTGTTGGTTTAAGTTTCTCATTACATTCGATCATACGAGTTCGGCATTTTTTGGTTGGAATGGGCTCCGTTAATATTCTGGCTCTGTTACTGACGCAATTGGATAAGGTTATTCTGTCGAGTGTATTGCCATTAAAAACATTTGGTTATTACTCTTTGGCATGGACATTAGGGACATTGGTTTATCGGCTAACAGGCCCAGTTTTTAATGCCTACTATCCTAGAATTGCTCAATTGCTGGAGCAAAAAAACGAAACATCAATGATGGAGGTATATACCCAAGGATGTAGATTGATGGCAGTAGCCGTTGTTCCAATATCGCTGTGGTTTGCACTGTTTAGCCACGATATTATAGAGTCATGGACTCGTGATGCAGACCTCGCTAATCAAGCTGCTGGTGCACTTTCTGTCTTGGCGCTGGGGAGTATGTTCAATGCGTTTATGCACATTCCCTATGCAATGCAATTAGCCCATAGCTATACGCGTTTAGCATTGGTACAAAATGTTGTTGCAGTTATATTGCTAGCTCCACTTACTTGGTTTTTTGCAACTCATTATGGACTCACTATTGTGGCAGTGCCATGGTTGCTAGTGAATGTCGGATATGTGTTGATAGGAGCGCCGCTTATGCATAAGTACTTAGCTATGCCGGGATTGACGAATTGGTATATTTTTGCCGTTATTAAGCCTGCGATTTACACTGGGGGATTGATGTTGTTGGTAAAGATTATCTGGGCGGTATTGTTTGAGCACAAGGCCGTGGCAGTGCTTTTACCAATTGCCCTTTCTGTAGGTTTGATTATGGGGTTATTCACCTCAAAACTTTTTACTTTAAATACGATACGACAATGGAAAAATACACTGTAATCATCCCAACGCGAGATCGTGCAGAAACGCTAGAAGCGACGATTCGTTGTTGCCTGAGACAAACTTACGAAAATTTTGAAATTATCGTTAGTGATAACTGTAGTGAAGATAGCACTAGAGAGATTGTTTCCAAATTTAAGGATTCCCGCATCAAATACATCAATCCGAGAAGACGATTAAGTATGTCTGGTAATTTTGAATTTGCGTTGGGGCACGTCACTGAGGGATTTGTCATGTTTATTGGTTCCGATGATGGAATAATGCCAGATGCGATTAACTATGTTGACTCGATAGTTCGGAAATATAAGGTTGATGCGGTGTCATGCACTCAGGCCACATATTTATGGCCAAGTTTCCCTGATTCGACTATTGCTGGGCGTATTACTATAGGTGGTTTGAGGAGTGGAGTTGAGATTCGCGAAGCGACAGAATGGATACAAAAAGCATTGTCTTTCGAGAGTATGTATTGTTTCGAGCTGCCAAACCTGTATTGTGGATTTGTACATAAGCGTATTATTGACAAAGCATATAAAGATG
>CAIRCR010000409.1 GCA_903877065.1 uncultured Pseudomonadota bacterium | reverse complement strand
CTCAAAAAGAATGATTTGATGACCTCACGCGAGCGATTCAGATCCTAAAATCTCGTGGAACTTTGACTCCTTTTGTTTAAACCTACCCAACATAATCATCGTGCCGCCGCTTGACGCAAATTCACGCGCCAGTTTCATAAATTCACTACCTTTTTTCTTATCCATCAAATCAGTGAATTTTTTGAGTGTGTCCAACACAATCACCACACCATGCGCGGAATCGTCATCAATTAGTTGTTGCAGGTGGGTTTTAAATTCGTCAACCTTAAAACCTTTGTGTGACGGTGCAATCATGCTAAAACCGTGCTGTTTTGCTAAGTCACCTTTAGTTATCAAGCCTTTGTAAGTGTCATCCGCGTTAATATAAAAAACATCTTCGCCTTTGATTCTGCCTTCTTTGATTGATTCAACTAGCATCCATAAAGTTAATAGAGTTTTGCCCGTGTTGGGTTTTGCATAAATCGCGGTAAGTTGCCCCAATAGCGCAATACCATCTAGTACAAAAACATCATTCAACATTTGAGTTCTCATATCGTCCAACTGGTCAGTGACTGAAAATTGTTTGAGTGAGAATTTTGGTTTTTCGCTTTCGTTTTTAGTTTCATTCGTTTTTTCGTTATTCGTTTTATTTGCGTTCTGAACAATAGCAAGAACAGAATGGCTAATATCATCACTTACAGCATTTTCACGCGCCATATAATCGCGTTGATTTTGTTTCGTGATAGATTCACCACTATCCGTTGTAAACATATCACCTGCGGCTTTCAATGCGTTGTTATGGTCGTTCCCGTGTTCGTAATACTTAAACAAGTCAAAAGCATCACCGCTAACACCATTTTTACAGGGCTTACCAATATCTGAATCGCTACCATGTGAACTAATCCATTTACTGCCCTTAATAACTACGCCAGCGTTGCCGCTTTCAGAATTAGGTGATAACCATTTAATGCCGTCGCGTTTATAACCATAAGATTCGAACATCTGTTCAACTGAATAAGCGTAATTAAAGGCATCAACTGGACTTTTAATACCACTTGCCATGCGTTCAATTGCTTTAATTCGTGAAATTTCGCGTTGTTGGTTAATGCGTTGTTGTTCTGCGATTGCTTTCGCTTTCTTATCAGCTAATTCATTTTTAAATGCGCGTTGCCAATCGAACCTATCGCCAGTTAATGATTCACCAATGACATACTCGTAAAATTCGCCACGATTTGGTAGGTAACATAATTGCCCCGCGCCTTTATTTTTAGTGTCAGGAATAATCCCTGCGGCTTGAAATTTGTCGTTGAAGATATCAGATACTTTTTCCCACGCTTCAAATGTCGCGGGTGTTGCCAATGGAATTATGACGCGCCACTTTTGATGAATGAATTTAGCCGAACTGCTAGAGTAGGCAATATAATCAAACACATACAGTTCGGCTAAAATATCTTTGATTGCGTCAAGTGTTGTATGTTGGTCAAGGTCAAGCCATACGGCATGGTATTCGCCCATTTCAATATGCTTTGCCCATTTGCGTGCGTGAATTGTTGACGGTATAAACCATTGTGCTTTTGACTTATCCACTTGTTGTGGATTTGCCGCCATTGCGTAAATGTCATCAATCATTACTGATTTGAGTGGCTTGCCATAGATACCTTTGTCTGTGTACGTTTTACCGAATCCACTGCAAAGTTTAATTTGTGATTTGTTCATGATTTAGTTATCCATAAAAGTAATTGGATAACCACTAGGCGGATTTGTAGCGGGTGCTACTTTTGAATTTAGGCAAAAAAGCGCATAATAGCCGCTTGTAAATTGCCTTTTTCAAACCGTGTAGAGGTTATGAATTTGCGATTTGAGAGTGTCTGAAGCTCTCAATCGAGGTTAATTTTACACCAGTTACACTACCCGCGCCGATAGCAATATCACGCGGGTTTTTGGTTTCTGGCGGTGTTGAAAGGTTAAGCATCATGCCTCCACCAGATCGTCACGGATAGCAACGCCAACAGGGAACTGTGGTTTATTAAATTCAGTCATTGCGTCTAAACCACTATGATTTTTGAAAT
>CAIRCR010000408.1 GCA_903877065.1 uncultured Pseudomonadota bacterium | reverse complement strand
TTGCTTAATTAATCTGTACACCAGCCTGTTTGAAATTGTCCTGAAGTTTGCCAACATCCAAATATATGGTAAAGTTTCAGAAGTAAAAATCTGCGGTAAAAGTGCGGTAATTTGATTAGTAATAACCTGTGAATCACGCGCCAAACATAGGATTGATGGTTATGAAAGTGCGGTAAAATTTTGCAGTAATTTCTTTCACTTGCTTAGAATTTAAACCATGAACAAATTGACCTACAAAGGCTATACCTCAGTATTGATTTGGATGACCGCGACAACATTCTTGTCGGTCGATTGCTCGGCATTAACAATGTAATTGCGTTTCATGCTGAATCAGCCGACCGTATTTTAATCATCATCTGGCTGATAATCCCGCGCATGACTATCAATGTGATGTGACTCAACAGGTAAAATTGTCCAGTTAAAACGGTCTTCAATAACGTCACCATCAATGACTGTTTGCTGTGCAATGGTGTTATTGATTTTTGCCCCTGAGTTCGGATTAAAACGTGGCGCAATTTCCGCCATGACACACGTTTTATCTGCTGCTTCAACTAGCGGTTTGATGTGCTGCACTTCGCAAGTGGGTAGTTCACTTGCGATTCTGTCGAAGGCTAAATCAATAATTTTATCGCGCTTATTTTTAAATCGAATGATGTCGTCGCGCTCATTTATCACAGCGACTAATTCAGGTTGTGACAGGGTTGTAAATGCCTCTTGAACCCTTACTGCGTCTTGAATTAGCGGTTGTAATTTTCCTTTTTGCCAGTTGTCTTTCTTGGCTTTTTTGCTGATGTTACCTTTGTCGATTCCCAGCTCATTTGATATTTGATTTAGGCTCTTTCCCATTTCAAACATAACCTTTGCTTTTGCCCAGTCTGCCGCCATAACTTAAACTCTTAATTCTTTGTAAATGGTGAAAAAGCTATCCGTCAATGCCATTTGAATCGCCACATTGGTCAATTTTGTTTCAACACCTTTTTGAACCAAATTTTCCTGCTCTGCCTTTATTTTTTTAATTTGACGTTTTGCATCAGCGGTCTTTTTTTGTTCGGCGACAATAATGGCTGAACTTTCCAAAATCAACGCTCCCCATTCTTGAGAAAACTGCTCTACTTGTGTTTGGGGTTCACCCATTGCCACTGATTTTTTCTCACAAAGTACATCATCAGTCGTAATCACATTTTTTTCTTTCCAATCATCAACCGCTTCTTGAACAACTTTCCCTGTGATTTTTTCATGCTCTGATTTCACTTGTTGCCAAATTTCTATTTTCGCCTCATCTGGCACACTCGTTAATGGTCGCAATTGTGATTCTGGGATTTCGGAACCAATTGGTTCCACCAAATTTTGAATATAGGCTGAGGTGGCTAATCGATTTAAGTGTTGCCGCGTAAAGCCCCATTCTAATTCTCCGTATTGCTCCCAGCTTTCAAATCCTAACGCTTTCCAGCCTTTACGGTCGCGCATTTCCAGCAACAGTAAGCGCATTGCACCATACAGTGATTTTAGTTCGTTGTGTTTTGCCTGCGCTTCTTCAAAAGTCATATCAAGTAAAGCGGCTTCATTATTTGTCATGGTTCATCTCCAATTGGAATAAGGCTTCAATTCGTAAATCAAATTCTTGTTTAAGCTGCCCATAACGTGATTTGCTCATTTCAGGTAAATCAATGA
>CAIRCR010000407.1 GCA_903877065.1 uncultured Pseudomonadota bacterium | reverse complement strand
CGAAGCCGAATTAACCAAGATTTTCAAGCAAGCCCATGATGCACTTTGGGCGGGTGGCGAATTAAATCCGTCGCAAGCGTTTGACGAATTGGACAAGCTGATTTTTTGCAAAGTCTGGGACGAAAAAAACACCAAAAAAGGTCAACCGTATGATTTTCAAATTTTTAACGAAAGCGACGAAGATGAAACCAAAAACTTAGACGCGCTTAAAAATCGAATTGTTGCCATTTATGACAAAGGCAAGAGCTACGACCCTGAAATTTTTAACAAACCGATTGATTTAACACCTGAACGCATCAAAACGATTGTTGAGTATTTTCAAAGCATCAGCTTTTCAGAAACCGATTTAGACAGCAAAGGCAAAGCCTTTGAAACATTTTTAGGTACTTATTTTCGCGGCGATTTTGGGCAGTTTTTCACACCGCGCAACGTGGTGAAATTCGCGGTTAATGTTTTGCCAATGACGCACGAAAGCCGCGTTTTAGATACGTCTTGCGGCAGTGGTGGATTTTTATTGTATTGTTTGGATAAAGTCCGCAAGCAAGCCGACCAAGAATATGATGTTAATAATCCAAAAGAAGCCGTTGAACATTTCAACCATTGGCACGGATTCGCTGAAAGAAATCTATTCGGCATCGAAATTAGCGACCAAATCAGCCGCGTTGCAAAAATGAACATGATTATTCACGATGACGGTCACACGAACGTCGTCACGTTTGATGGTTTATTTCAAATTGACCATATCGCCGAAACCACAGGCAACAAAGGTTTTAAAGCCGATAGTTTTGATTTTATCGTCACCAATCCGCCGTTTGGTTCGGTAATTAAACAATCCGAAAAAGCCTATATGCGGAACGATACCAGCACCGCGCCATATTATGATTTTTCGTTAAAAGAAATGAATTGGGTTGAAGCGTCAATCAAAGGCAAACACACCGCTACGGGACGCGAAAACCAAAGCACCGAAGTGTTATTTATTGAACAATGTTACAAGTTTTTAAAAGCAGGCGGCTATTTGGCTATGGTTGTGCCTGACGGCATTTTGACCAATTCCAGCTCGCAATATGTCCGCGACAATATCGAGGAAAAATTTAGAATCGTTGCCGTCGTGTCATTGCCGCAAACCGCTTTTACCAACACAGGCGCAGGCGTTAAAAGTTCAGTGATTTTTCTCAAAAAACACAGCGTCGAAACCACTGAAACTATCCGAAACGCAAAACAAAACCTGCAACTCGATTTGATTGCTCAAAACAAACTCCTCGACACAACCAGCGCGTGGGAAAAAGAAAAACAAGCAAAATTAAAACCGCTGGTTTTACAGTATGAAAAAGCAAAAAAGAAGTTAGAAGGACAAGATTTAAGTGAAAGTGATTTAGCTTATTTGGAAGATTTAGAATGTAAGGACATTGAAATAAAAGCCAAGCGGCAAGCCATTTCTGACGAATTCAACGACAAGCTCAACGCTTTCAAAGAAGAATTAGAAGAACGTTATCAAATCGAAAAATCCGCCCGTTTGCTCAATTACCCCATTTTCATGGCAATCGCTGAAAACATCGGCTACGACGCAACAGGCAAAGAAATCACACAAAACGATTTGCCGCAAATTACCGAAAAGTTACGAGAATTTATTGAAATAATTGAAAAAGGTGGAGAAATTCCCGTAAATTTTTAGAATGCCTCGATTTAGATAAAAACAAAGTGTTTTTGATAAATCGAGGCGACATTAACGGACGAATTGACCCAGATATAATTTTGTACAGAAGAAAACTTTTAAAATTCAATTTTCCAGTTAAACAATTGAAGCAACTTTTAAAAGACAAACCACAATACGGTTCAAACCAAGCTGGAATTGATAGAAATTCTGAAAAAGAAGCACGTTACATAAGAATTACCGATATTGATGAGTACGGACTACTTAAAAATAATTTAGGTGTAACCGCTGAATTTGTTGAAGAAAAGTATTTACTTAAAAACAACGATATTCTTTTTGCTAGAAGTGGTGCGACAGTCGGCAAAGCGTATTTACATAAATCTCAATCTGTTAATCATGAGTGCTTTTTTGCAGGTTACATGATTAGATTTTTAGTAAATGAAAATCTGTTGTTACCTGATTTTTTATTTTCTTATACGCAACTAGATGTTTATAAAGAATGGACAAAAGCTATTCAAAGAGCGGCGGGACAGCCAAATATCAACGCCGAAGAATACAAATCTTTAAACAGTCCGCTCCCACCGTTAGAAATTCAAGCCGAAATCATTTCTATTTTTGAAACGGCTTACAATTCAAAAAAACAAAAAGAAACCGAAGCCGCGCAATTACTCGCCAGCATTGATGGTTATTTATTGGAAGCGTTAGGAATTACGTTGCCACCGACTAGCGAAAAGAAAACGTTTTTTATCACGAATTCGAGCAAAATTAGCGGGGGGCGGTTTGATCCGTTTTATCATTTGGTTGAGTTTGATGTTTATAAAACGCCAATTTCAAAATATCCAAATAAAAAAGTAGGTGATTTGTCATTTTCAATTCAAACAGGCTTGGCAGTTAGAAATGATTTCAGAGTTGAAAATGGTCTATATCCATATTACGGAGCGAATGGAATAATCGGCTACATGGATGAATTTACTCATGATGG
>CAIRCR010000406.1 GCA_903877065.1 uncultured Pseudomonadota bacterium | reverse complement strand
CAGGGCTACCTCATTAAAAAACCTGCTCCAAAATCAAGGCTAATGCCTCATCTTTCCAGCCAGCAGATTTACGCATAAGTTTGATGCTCGTACGTTTGCTTAATAAACACAAGATTATGATTTTAAAAGTATTTATTTATGCACCAACGCCTTTGTCAGTTAAATTCGCGAAGGTGTCGCTAATCATTTTGACTAAATATTTCTGACTTAAACTCGGGGCTGATATTTTGTTCGATTCAAGGTGATGTCATCGCTTATCTTCATTTTTTTCACTTGGTGTTTCTTTATACAACACGAGCGGTTTTCATAATGAGAATTGCTGGAGTGAGTATTTACGCCCAAAAATGGTGCAAATTTATGACTTTTGAATCTTATTTAGTGCAATAGAATACAAGGCATTTAAAATTTCTTTTAAATTACAATTAGTTATTTTATGGCACGTCTATTGCGAAGTAATAAATATCAATATGTTTTCTCTGGTAACTAGCACTAGACATGAATACAAATAAAACGAACTATTTTAATGAAATGTATGCGAAAAACGGCGAAGTTCGAGAAATTTACGAGCGTTATATGCGCTGGCAGACAGAACTTCCTACCACAACGTTAGAACGCAAAAGTGCTGAAGCGGAATTATTATTTCGGCGGTTGGGAATCACTTTTGCGGTCTACGGTGAAGCGGCTGGAGCTGAACGTTTAATTCCGTTTGATATTGTGCCGCGAATTTTTGGGGCGGCAGAATGGCAACGTTTGGAACTTGGACTTAAACAACGTGTTCGTGCTTTGAATGCTTTTTTACATGATATTTATCACGATCAAGAAATTATCAAAGCAGGCGTTATTAAAGCGTCACACATACTTGGCAATGGACTTTATTGCTCTCAAATGCGAGGTGTTGATTTACCAAATCAGGTTTATGCACACATTGCAGGTGTTGATTTGGTTCGGGTTGCTGAAAATGATTTTTACGTTTTAGAAGATAATTTGCGTACACCTTCAGGTGTTTCTTATATGCTTGAAAATCGTAAAACGATGATGCGTTTATTTCCTGAATTATTTGCTAGTCACGCCGTTCAACCTGTTGAACATTATCCTCAAATGCTTTTCGATACGTTGCGAGAATCTGCGCCTTCACACATTTCAAATCCAACCATCGTCGTCATGACACCTGGTTCTTATAACAGTGCGTATTTTGAACACGCCTTTTTAGCCAGCCAAATGGGTGTGGAATTGGTTGAAGGACAAGATTTATTCGTGCATCAACAAAAAGTGTATATGCACACCACTGATGGACCTCAAGAAGTTCACGTTATTTATCGCCGTGTCGATGATGATTTTCTTGATCCTTTAGCTTTTCGAGCCGACTCAACACTTGGTGTACCTGGGCTTTTAGATGCCTATTGCAAAGGTAATGTTGCCCTTGCGAATGGAATTGGTACAGGCGTTGCCGATGACAAAGCAACTTATACGTTTGTTCCCGAAATGATTCGTTTTTATTTAGGCGAAACCCCGTTGTTGTCAAATGTTCCAACATGGCGACTCAGTGAAAAAGACGATTTGAAATACGCGCTAGAACATTTACCAGAGCTTGTGGTAAAGGAAGTTCAAGGTTCGGGCGGTTATGGAATGTTAGTAGGTCCTACCAGTTCAAAAGCTGAAATTGAAACCTATCGTCAACGTATTTTGAGTGAACCCGCTAATTTTATCGCTCAACCTACGTTGGCACTTTCAGCGTGTCCGACTTTAGTTGAATCGGGTGTTGCGCCGCGTCATGTTGATTTACGTCCGTTTGTTTTATCAGGAAAAGAAGTGCGGCTGGTTTCGGGGGGACTTACCCGCGTTGCACTTCAAGAAGGCTCGCTGGTGGTTAATTCCTCACAAGGCGGTGGCACGAAAGATACTTGGGTATTGGAGGATTAAACGATGCTTTCTCGCACAGCAGATAATTTATTTTGGATGGCACGTCACATCGAACGTGCTGAAAATATCGCAAGGGTACTTGATGTTGCACATCGAACTTCTTTATTGCCGCTCGATCTTGAAAGCACAGATGCTTATTTGTGGTACGCGCCTTTAAATATAACGGGGAGCGCAAGCGGATATGAAGAAAAGTATGGTTTAGCGCGTGCCGAAGCCGTAACACGTTACATGGCATTAGATCCTGACAATCCAGGCAGTATTTACACTTGTTTGAAAAATGCACGCCTAAATGCACGAGCGGTGCGTAATTCGATAACTTCAGAAATGTGGGAAATTATCAATGCAACGTGGCTTGAGCTAAATCGCTTGTCTAAAAATATGGAATATGAAGCCTTCCGTGATTTTTTTGATTGGGTCAAAGATCGCTCACATTTGTTTCGTGGCGTGACATCGGGAACGATTCTAAAAGACATTGGTTTGAATTTTATCAATTTAGGTACTTTTTTAGAGCGTGCAGACAATACGGCGCGAATCCTTGATGTGAAATATCACATTTTGCTCGATGACGCGAGTGATGTGGGCGGTGCGGCAGATTATTATCAATGGGGTTCTTTGCTTAAATCAGTCAGTGCGTTTGAAGCGTATCGTAAAATTTACAGAGATGTGATTACGCCACTTCGAGTTGCGGAGTTGCTAATTTTAAGGGACGATATGCCCCGTTCGTTACACGCCTGTATGAATGAAGTGGAAGCCGCTTTGATAGAAATAAACGGTTCAGCAGGTAGAGAGGCGCGACGACGCGCTGGCGAACAACACGCCGCCCTGCATTTTGGACGCATTCATGATGTTTTTGAATACGGTCTACACGAGTACCTCACAGACTTTTTAGCTCACATTGATTTTATAGGAAGCGATATTCGTAACGCTTTTCTGTCACGCAGAGATAATTTTGAGGTTTTGACCATCCAAAATCAGGTGCAATCTCAACAATTTACCACCCGATAATAACGATATGACTTATTGTGTTGCCCTGAAACTGACTACTGGTATGGTGTTCGCGTCTGATTCAAGAACGAATGCAGGACTTGATCAAATTTCCAGTTTTAAAAAAATGCGAAGCTTTTATGAACCAAACAATCGTGCGATTGTCATTTTAAGCTCAGGAAATCTCTCCATTACGCAAAATGCAATCAATCAGCTTGAACACCAAAGTCGCAATTCAGATTGCGACAATATTTGGAATGCCAAATCAATGTTTGATGTGGCGCATTTGCTGGGCGAGTGTTTGCGTGAAGTACGCGATCGAGAAGGTATTTTTTTAACGCAAGGTAATATTGATTCAAGCGTTAATTTCATCGTTGGCGGTCAAATAAAAGATGAGCCAATGCGCTTATTTTTAGTTTACGCAGAAGGCAATTTTATTGAAGTGAGCGAAGAAAATCCGTTCTTTCAAATTGGTGAAACGAAATACGGAAAACCCATTATTGATCGCGTTATCAAGTCTGATACGCCACTCTGTGATGCCGTAAAGTGCCTTTTAGTTTCATTTGATTCAACGATGCGAAGCAATTTATCAGTCGGCTTTCCGATTGATTTAGTTTGTTATAGTGCATCGAGTTTTCGTTTAGATTTTCAGCACATCACGCAAGATGATCCTTATTTTGCACAAATTAGTCGGCGGTGGTGTGACGGCTTGCGTAGTGTGTTTACGTCGCTGCCTAATCCCGATTGGCTCAATCGTGTTGAAAGCTCAAATTTTCAATCTTCTAACTGAATCTCTTTTTTTCAAGGTTTAACTATCATGACTATTCGCGTTGCATTGCATCATAAATCACATTATGTGTTTGATCGCCCCGTTGTCGCTACGCCGCATGAAATTCGTTTGCGTCCTGCGGCACACAGTAGAACGCCAATTTTAGCGTATTCATTGAGCGTCAAACCTGAAAAGCATTTCATTCATTGGCAACAAGATTCTTACGGCAATTTTATTGCGCGTGTCACGTTCACAGAACCCACACGCGAAATGGATATTTCTGTTGATTTACTTGCGGATATGACCGTAATTAACCCGTTTGAATTTTTTGTTGAAGACTGGGCAAACCATTTTCCTTTCGATTATCCTGATACATTAAAAATTGGACTTGCCCCTTTTTTGGAAACCGAAAAGGCGGGGATTTTATTAAAAGATTGGCTACTTTATTTTAAAAAGCATTTACCCGCTGACATCAACATGACTGATTTTTTGGTTTATGTGAATCAGAAAGTCTATTTGCAAGTCTCGTATTTAATTCGTATGGAAGTCGGTGTACAAACGTGCGAAGAAACGTTGGCTAAAAAATCAGGCTCATGCCGTGATAGCGCGTGGTTGCTTGTTCAAATTTTGCGGCATTTAGGTATCGCGGCGCGTTTTGTGTCGGGTTATTTGATTCAACTTGCCGCTGATGAAAAACCACTTGATGGCCCTGAAGGACCCACAGCCGATTTCACCGATTTACACGCTTGGTGTGAAGCCTATATTCCTGGTGCGGGTTGGGTGGGTTTAGATGCAACGTCTGGGTTATTAACAGGCGAAGGACATATTCCGCTTGCGGTTTCAGCAACACCAACCTCAGCCGCGCCAATTACTGGGATGACCAGCATTTGTGAATCCAATCTTGATGTTGAAATGTACGTCACACGGATGTTTGAAGACCCGCGTGTGACAAAACCTTTCAACGAAATGGAATGGCAAAAAATTCGTTCGTTGGGTTTATTTGTTGACGCACAATTGCAAGCAGGTGACGTGCGTTTAACGCAAGGCGGTGAACCGACTTTTGTGTCTGTCGATAATATGGACGGCGCAGAATGGAATATTGAAGCGTTAGGTCAACAAAAATGGGAACTTGCCAATGTTTTAATGAAACGAATGCAAGACGAATTTACGTCAGGTGAAGTCACGCATTTTGGTCAAGGCAAATGGTATCCAGGTGAACCCTTGCCACGTTGGGCATTAAATGTCTTTTGGCGTGTCGATAAAATGCCGATTTGGCGCGATAAAGCCTTAATCGGCGACGTACCCGTAGAAATTCCAACCTCCATGATGCAACGTTTTTCGGTGCAGTTGGTTCAACGTTTGGGATTAAATTCAAGTTACGGAATGCCCGCCTATGAAGACCCTTGGATTGCAATTAACGAAGAAAGTCGTTTGCCTGGCAACATCGACCCGCATAAACACGATTTAAAACGCCCCGACATTCGCAGTAATTTAGCAAAACAATTGCGTGACGGCATGACATCGGTGACGGCTTACGTTTTGCCGTTGAAAGCGGTTGGCGGCACAAATGTGAGTTGGGAATCGAGTGCGTGGCCTTTAAGACATGATCGTTTGTATTTATTGTCGGGTGATTCACCAGCAGGTTTACGTCTGCCGCTCAACAGTTTGCCTTGGGTGATGCCCGATCATGTTGAAAGAGAGCCAGAACGTGACCCGTTTGAAAAACGTTCAACGCTTTCTGATTTTCCGTTGCACAAATCGAGTGCATTTCCGTTGCCAAAGGCTTACAACAAAAAACCTGCGTCAAGAGAGGTTATTCATACCGCATTAGTATTAGAAATTCGTGATGGATTTTTATACGTTTTCATGCCGCCGCTGATGTATTTGGAATCGTGGTTGGATTTGGTTGCGGCAATTGAAAGTTGCGCGACGAAATTAAATCAACCTGTACGTTTAGAAGGTTATCCGCCACCACGTGATTCAAGAATGTTGTCATTTTCGGTTACACCAGATCCAGGTGTGATTGAAGTCAATATTCACCCTTCTTCAAGTTGGGAAATTCTTGAACAACGCACCCAAAAATTGTACGAAATGGCGCGAGCAACTCGTTTATGCGCTGAAAAATTCATGCTCGATGGTCGTCACACGGGAACAGGTGGCGGAAATCACATTACGTTAGGCGGTGCAACGCCTGAAGATAGTCCGTTTTTGCGCCGTCCCGATTTGTTGAAAAGTTTGGTGACGTATTGGCAACAACATCCTGCGTTGTCTTATTTGTTTTCAGGGCAGTTTATAGGCCCTACAAGCCAAGCACCGCGTGTTGATGAAGCGCGTGATGATAATTTGTACGAATTGGAAATTGCGTTTAAACAAATGGACGAAAAATTACAGGCAGGTGTTGAAACTAATCAGCCTTGGCTTGTGGATAGATTACTTAGAAATTTATTGATTGATGTTACGGGCAACACGCATCGTGCCGAATTTTGTATTGATAAATTATATTCACCTGATTCGGCAACAGGGCGTTTAGGTTTATTGGAATTACGCGCTTTTGAAATGCCGCCGCATTATCAAATGAATTTGTTGCAATCGCTTTTGTTAAGGGCTTTGGTTGCAAAATTTTGGAAAAATCCACTGCAAGGTAAATTGGTTTATTGGGATACCGCGTTGCATGACCGTTTCATGCTACCGTATTTCATTGAACAAGATATGCGCGATATTTGCCGCGATTTACAACATTCAGGTTATGCGATTGAAGACGAATGGTTTGCACCGTTTATGGAGTTTCGTTTTCCACGTTATGGCACGGTTATTTATGACGGCGTACAGTTGGAATTACGGCAAGCCATTGAACCTTGGCACGTTTTAGGAGAAGAAGTGACAGGTTCGGGAATGTCACGTTACGTCGATTCATCGGTTGAACGTTTGCAAGTGAAAGTCACAGGCATGATTGGCAATCGTCATCAAGTTGTTTGTAATGGTCGTCTTGTGCCATTGCACCCAACAGGCGTTCCAGGTGAATTTGTCGCCGCAGTACGCTTTAAAGCATGGTCGCCGCCTTCTTCATTACACCCAACTATCGGCAGACACGCGCCCGTTGTGTTTGATATTTATGATAGTTGGAATGGGCGTTCGATTGGCGGTTGTACTTATCACGTTGACCACCCAGGTGGACGAAATTACGACACATTCCCGATTAACGCGAATGAAGCCGAAGCCCGTCGTTGCTCACGATTTTGGAGTCACGGACACAGCGCAGGCGAAATGTTTATTCAACCCGAAACGGTTAATCCACGATTTCCAATGACGTTAGATTTGCGTTGGAAATCTTAATTTAATTTTAGGAAAATTTATGATTTGTTCAACAAATATGCCGCGTTTTGGCGATAAACAAAATTCAGCTTTTTTTGAAGAATATGTACAGCGTTTACTTGCAGAGCGCGATAACAGCGGTTTAACCGACATGATTGGCGGTATTGAAGCCTTGATGATTAGTGTTGAGCAAGGAAATTCGGTTGAATATATCGCCGAGCTTGCTTTGATGACACCGTATGAGTATTTAGTCACGTTAAACAGTGATCAGCATTTAACACACGTTTTGCGTATTGATATGAATTCGCCTGATATTTTATTGCGTGAAGTTAAAAATTCCGCGCATAACGATATTTTCCGTAGCTTGAATGATTTATATCCTGCTGGCGCACGTCGTCCGCACAGTCGTTATTTGGGGGAAATTTTACTGACCTCAGATCGTCATAACGTGGTTGCGCTGCAACAAGAGCGCGAATTTAGATTTTTTTCAGTCGGACAACTTGCTGAACTCGATTTGCCGCTCAACGTCAGCGTTTCAAAACCGTCGCCTTATACACAAAACGTTGTGGGTTATATGGAAAGACCTGCCGATGGCATTCGCGTTTATCAACATGGTGAATGTGTGATTTTGTCGTCAGCACAGGCTGCAAATGACAGAGCAAAAGAAATGCAAGAGCGGCTAGGCATCAAAGATTTAATTTTGCCCATTGATCATCTTGCCACGCGGGTTTATAGCCAAAATCGAGAAGCCGCAATTTTGGAATATTTGGCGTTATCGAGTTATTACTATTGGGGTAGTTACGATATTTCAGATCAAAATTCGTCAACCAATGTGACCAAAAACATTCGTTTTGAACCCGAATCAAAAACACCCGCAAAAGTCTTTACCGCAAATAATCACCCTTATTGCGTCAATCATTTAGACAAATTGCCAAGTCCGACCGAAACGTTTGTGCGTAATTATGGACCTCGTTTGCATCATATTGCTGTAAATGTGAAAGATGGTTCAAGTTTTGGCAAAGAAAATATCGATATTGTGGTTCAAGCTGTGGCATCTCAGGGTAAAGGCTTTTTACTCGATACGGTTGGTTCACGCGAAGAAGGTTTGAAACAAATTTTTTCTTCCGCATCGAGTTTTTCATCCCTTATTATCGAATACGTTCAACGTTTTGGCGACTTTCAAGGTTTTTTCACCAAGGATAATGTTGCATCACTAACTTATGCCGCTGGGCAAGATACGCCATCTCTTTCCAATTGATAAGAGAGTAAAACATCACGCATATTCAACTCAGATCCGTTGTGTACCGATTTGCTAGAAATTTTGATTTGATTTCATGTCCAAATCGGTCATTCCACTCGTTTACAAAATCCATAAATTTGTAATTCCGTGCGTTATTATTAAAACGCTCAATCCACGCTCCCACCAATTTCCTATATAATGCCGCATCTTTATACCGCTACCGTTTAAGTTTTATTTTTTCGATAAACGGTATTTAAATTTTCGGAGTTTTTTATGAATCAGGATTTAAAAACGTATCTCACCACCTGCCAACAGCGCGTCGAAAGTGCGTTGGCACACCGATTGCCAAGCGAAAAAATTTTACCGTTAAAACTACACAACGCCATGCGTTACAGCGTTTTGAACGGTGGAAAAAGAACGCGTCCGATGCTAACTTACGCAACAGGACATGTTTTAGGCATTTCACCCGATGAACTCGATGCTATTGCCTGTGCGGTTGAATGTATTCATGTTTATTCTTTGATTCACGATGATTTACCTGCGATGGACGATGACGATTTGCGACGCGGAAAACCAACGTGTCACGTTGCATTTGATGAAGCGACAGCCATTTTGGCGGGTGATGGGTTGCAAGCCTTCGCGTTTGAATTATTAGCACACGATGCAACGATTAAGGCGAGCGCACAAAAACGCCTTGAAATGATTACAACGTTAGCAAAAGCCAGTGGATCACAAGGCATGGTTGGTGGTCAGGCGATTGATTTAGAATCCGTTGGCAAAATGCTCACGTTGCCTGAACTCGAAAATATGCACATTCACAAAACGGGCGCGTTGATTCGCGCAAGTGTTGTTTTAGCGACGTTGGCAGGTGAAAATGTCAATTCAGAAGCAGCCAAAAAACTCGATAATTACGCAAAATGTATTGGTTTATCGTTCCAAGTGAAAGACGATATTCTTGACGAAGAAAGCGACACCGTAACACTTGGCAAAACTCAAGGCAAAGACAAAGATAACAATAAACCGACTTACCCTGCATTGCTTGGTTTAGCTGGCGCAAAAGAAAAAGCGCAACATTTACATGAAAAAGCCTTAGAAAATCTCGCCGATTTTGGCGACGAAGCGAATTTATTACGCGAACTTTCACTTTATATCATTCAACGTGACCACTAATTCAAGCCATCCATCGCCCCGCAATCAAGGAATTAACAACATCATGACGCATTCAACAAACACGCTACTAGATAACATCAACTGTCCTAATGACGTTCGCCAGCTTGAAAAAAATCAACTTAAAACACTTTGCAAAGAATTGCGTGAATTTTTAACAAAATCGGTCAGTGTTTCGGGTGGGCATTTTTCGGCAGGCTTGGGAACGGTTGAATTAACAGTGGCGTTGCATTATGTGTTTGATACGCCAAACGATAAATTAGTGTGGGACGTTGGGCATCAAGCCTATCCGCACAAGATTTTGACAGGGCGCAAAGATCGCATGACCACGATTCGCTCCAAAGACGGCGTGTCGGCATTTCCTAATCGCAGTGAAAGTGAATACGATGCTTTTGGCGTTGGGCATTCCAGCACGTCAATTAGCGCGGCGTTGGGAATGGCGATTGCTGCAAATTTGAAAGGCGAAGATCGTCAAATGGTTGCAATCATCGGCGACGGTAGCATTACTGGCGGCATGGCTTACGAGGCAATGAATCACGCGGGGGCAATCGATGCGAATTTGTTGGTAATTTTGAATGATAACGATATGTCAATTTCACCGCCCGTTGGTGCGATGAGTAATTATTTGACAAAAATTTTATCAAGCCGTTTGTATTCATCGATGCGCGAAGAAAGTAAAAAAGTGTTGAGTAAAATGCCGCCGATGTGGGAATTAGCAAGGCGCACCGAAGAACATATTAAGGGCATGGTTATTCCAGGAACGTTATTTGAAGAACTTGGTTTTAATTATATTGGTCCCATTGACGGGCATGATGTCGAAATGTTGGTTTCGACTTTGGAAAATCTAAAACACATTAACGGTCCACGATTTTTGCATATTGTGACTAAAAAAGGGAAAGGTTATCCACCCGCCGAAAAAGATCCTCTCGCGTATCACGGCGTTCCTGCGTTTGATCACACGCTGGATCATTTACCAAAATCAGCACCGTCGCCACATCCGACATATACCGAAGTTTTTGGTCAATGGCTTTGCGATATGGCGGCACAAGATTCGCGTTTATTGGGAATTACCCCCGCAATGCGTGAGGGTTCGGGTTTGGTAAAATTTTCTGAACAATTCCCCGATAGATATTTTGACGTAGCAATTGCCGAACAACACGCCGTAACACTGGCGGCAGGTCAGGCGTGCGAAGGCGCGAAACCTGTTGTGGCAATTTACTCAACTTTTTTGCAACGTGCTTATGATCAATTGATTCATGACGTAGCATTGCAAAATTTAGATGTTTTATTTGCCCTAGATCGTGCGGGTTTGGTAGGTCCTGATGGACCAACGCACGCGGGAAGTTTTGATTACAGTTATTTGCGCTGTATTCCGAATATGATTGTCATGGCTCCCGCTGACGAAAACGAATGTCGGCAAATGCTCACAACCGGGTTTTTACACAATGGCTCGGTTGCCGTGCGTTATCCACGCGGAAAAGGCGCGGGTGTGGCAGTTGATGAGGCTTTAACGGTTTTGGAAATCGGCAAAGCTGAAATTCGTTACACGGGCAGTCGTATCGCATTTTTAGCGTGGGGAAGTATGGTTGCACCCGCGTTGCAAGTCGGAAAACAACTCGCGGCAACCGTTGTCAATATGCGTTTTATTAAACCCTTCGATGAAACCTTAATTTTAGAACTCGCTAAAACACACGATGTGTTTGTGACGATTGAAGAAAACGTGTTGGCAGGTGGCGCGGGTAGCGCGATAAATGATTTTTTACAAGCACAGAAAATTTTAATGCCCGTTTTAAATTTAGGTTTGCCTGATTATTTTGTTGAGCAAGGTACACGCGAAGAATGTTTGGCAGAATGTGGTTTGAATGTACAAGGTATTTTGTCTCGCGTTGAAGCGTTTTGTGCTTGAAATAACAACCTGCTTTATTACACGCATTTTTTTGGCATTAGATTTGCGTAAAATTTATAAGTGTTTGTAGTTAAATACTTAAACCACCGTAACCCCAGTTTCTTAATTGACAAATAATTTGTATAACAGTAAGTTACACTATTTTAATCACCTAATTACTCAAGAGTTTTTGATGAACAATTTTCCTAGAATTAGCCGCCTCCCTCCTTACGTTTTTAACATTGTTAATGAGTTAAAAGCCAAAGCGCGTGCCGATGGCGAAGATATTATTGATTTTGGTATGGGTAATCCTGACCAGCCTACGCCACAACATATTGTTGATAAACTTATCGAATCGGCACAGCGTCCTGATACACACCGTTATTCCGTTTCGCGTGGTGTACCACGATTACGCCGTGCCATTTCTAATTGGTACAAAACCCGTTTCGATGTTGATATTGATCCCGAAACAGAAGCGATTGTTACCATCGGTTCAAAAGAAGGTTTGGCACATTTGGCATTAGCAACTTTAGGGCCTGGTGATGTGGTTCTCGTACCGAATCCTGCGTATCCGATTCATCCTTACGGCGTGGTGATTGCGGGCGCTGACGTGCGTCATGTGCCGTTAGTTCCAGGTGGCAATTTTTTTGAAGAATTAAATAACGCCATTACGAACTGCTTTCCAAAACCAAAAATGCTAATTTTGAATTTTCCAGGTAATCCAACCAGTGAATGCGTCGAATTAGATTTTTTTGAACAAATTATTGCCGTTGCCAAAGAACACAGCATT
>CAIRCR010000405.1 GCA_903877065.1 uncultured Pseudomonadota bacterium | reverse complement strand
GGTTTTTTTGATTCCTTTAATTGTGGTTTCGGATACTTTTTTGCCGGTTGCCGAAAAGAAAAAGATCATCCGTCAGGTGAAAATTAAGATTTCAAATTTAGTCAATATGCAGGCAAAAAAGCAATAATATGACGTTCATTTTGTTTTTGAATTAACGTCATTGGAGCAGTGATAGCAAGTTTTCCTGTATTTTTTGCCATTATCATAGCTTCACGTTCTAACGGATTAGAATCTATGTTATAGCCTAAGATAATGTTATTTTCTTGAAATGGCGCAATAAAACGAATTGAAACATATTCAGCACGACTTCCTGCACGTACCATTTTTTTATTTTCATCTAATTCTGTAATTTGGAAATTTTGATGTCCTTCTTTTTTAGCATTTTCTTCGAATGCGGCACGTTCTGATTCTTTAATAACCACAGCCCATTCAAATAACTCGTTACCTTCAAATTCATTTAGTGATTGTGTTGCAAAGAGGTTAAATTCATTTTCGCTAATCGACTGAGAGGCTAAATAAAAACTTTTAAGAAAATGTAATACTTTTAAATTCGAGTTGATGGATTTTTCTAATACAGAATTTAATTCTGTTGTGTGTTGTTTAAATTCAATCATTATGCGTTCATTGCTAGTTTTAACCTCATAAAATGTAGCAATAATGGTGAGCATAAATACCGTGATAACTGGAAAAACTATCGAATCTTTTCTTCCATCCCAAGCAATATTATCTTGTAAGCAGACCAAAATAAGTGGGGTAAAAATAAAGATTCCAAGAACATCACCGCCCCACCAAGTTATCCAGTTGTGCAAAAAATCTGCTTGAGCAAATGCGCCTGTTATTACTAGCGTTGAAACCGATAAAGTAGAATTGACTAATGCACTAACTAAACCGCCATACAACAAAAATAGTAGTATTTCTTTTTCTTGGGCTAACCAATTAGGAAATCCAGCAAAACGTTTTAATAAATATGCACCGAAAATAGCTTGTAACGTTGCACCAAGGCTCATAATAAGTGCGATAAAAGCCGAGTTTAAATTTTCTGATAAGTCATTTGCTACAACCGTATGAGAACCATTTAAAAAAAATGCACCAAGTAATACGCCTATCCAAATATGACGATTTTTGCAAAGCAACACTCCTGCTAATGCAATACCAGAAGGAGGAAAAATAACTGTTGCATAACCTGGTGGAATACGCAAAAAAGAGCCTAGTTTTCCAGCGATAAAATATGAAACCGCTAAAAAAATAATTTGAAACAGCAAAAAATACTTGCTCTTTGTTTGATTACTATACACTTTACCGACCACTTATTTAGACTATGACACCAAATTCTTTAGTTACTAAAATTACCCAAACGTCCCCAATTTTGCGTTTAATTTTATCTTCAAACATCACATCAAGGTTTTGCATAATTCAACGGCGTTCGTGCAATACTACATCAAATTGTAAATAAGCGGGATTTAATTTATGTCTGAATCAACCGTAAATTAACGGATTGATTCATTTTTATAATCCCGAACTTTAACAGTTTGGTGTACTACCCTTGTATCTTAAAACACGATGGCAAGCTACCATCACTCAAGAAAGAATGAGCTTTTCTTCAGCCTTAAGTGAAAAACTTGTTTAGGAGATTAAGCCTTCTTTCTTGCTTTTTAGCCAACGCAAACACTGAACGTATATGGACTCCTCTCATTTTGCAAGCATATTTCACATCTGAATTTAGGTACGACTTGCACACGTATATTCGGTTTTTTGTGAGCTTTTGCTCTAACCATAATGGGCTATTCGCACATTTGCTCCTAATCGGTAGACCGTACTCAAGGTACTCCGTCCAGTTAAGGTTTTGCAAATGTCGGTTCGACCTGTTTTCCATCAGTAGTCTATGCTAAACAATCGTGAGTGATGTTTCCTTACTTTGATGTTGCGTTCTAAAATTTTAAGCCGCCACACCGTCCATTTGGTAATTGGTTTTCTTGGTAAGAATTGCCCAAATAATGCGAGCATTCTTATTTGCCAAGGCAACAGCGGCAATGTTTTTATTCCGTTTGCTGCATAAATTTTGTAGCCAATAATTCAAAGAATCTGTTTTTTTCTCTGAAACTCTTAGTACCGACCTCGCTCCATGAATCAACAGCGTTCGCAAATAAGTATCCCCTCGTTTACTGATACCTAATAATCTTTCTTTGCCGCCACTGCTATGTTGTTTTGGTGTCAGTCCCAACCATGCAGCCAAATCACGACCGCATTTAAATTGCTTACCATCACCCACAGCACTGATTATGGCTGTAGCTGTCATCGGTCCAATACCTGGTATTTGTTGTAAACGCTGTGCATCTTCATCAGCTTTGGCAATCACATTTATTTTTCCAGTGAGGACTAAAACTCGTTCATCCAATACAATCAAATCTTGCCGTAATTCTTCAAGTAGCATTCTGAAATCCAAACTTAAGCCATTTTCAGTATCTTCAATC
>CAIRCR010000404.1 GCA_903877065.1 uncultured Pseudomonadota bacterium | reverse complement strand
ATCTTGACTATCAATACAACCAGTCAAACCAACAATCATTAACGCTAAAGCCAATACAGAAATTATTTTTTTCATTTTGAAATCCTCCAAGTTGTTTTTAATTATTGTTGCGCCAATTTCTAAGCACGGCGCAATTTATATCATGCCTATTCTGTCAATGCAATAATAAAAAAATCGAAAAATACGACTCAAATTACAGAGTATTGATGTCTTCAGGCAACTCAATTTTAACTGCCTTATTATTCCAACGCACGGTACCTATGGCTTCCCATATTCCAGCTAAATTTTCGTGCAGTAAATCATCAACCCAATAACTCGGTGCCTGAATCTTTTTCATTTGAATATGAAACGTCGTTTTGTTCAAATCCAAGCCCAAATTTTGCCCATAAAAGGCAGTAATTTTCATAATGAATTTTTGCAAACGTTGATTATCAATTGTCGGCGTAACGGCAATGTTTGCCCACATTGAATGCACTCGCCCCCAATTCGGCGCAAGCATTCGACCTTGTTCATTGACAAATGGCAACCATTTTTCTTGTCCATTTTCATCGGTGTAAGTAATCGCCAAAATGTGATCATAACCGTCAAAATGATCGTGTAAATATAGCGCGTGCGGCACAATTCCAAAAAACGTTGTTGACCACAAAACGACAGAATTACTGGCTTGCGCCAATGGTGACAACAACGGATTGTGCAGTTTAAATCGGTAAATCAATCCAAAATGAATGGTGCTGTTTAATTGAAGTAACAACAAAAAAATCAAAATCTTGATGAATTTTCGAGTAAATGATTTTGGTTTTTGTACAGCAAGTTGCTCAAATAAACGAGTGTACCAAGTGTTGTTTTCTAGCGACTTAGTAACAAAACAAGTGTCATCACAACGAACCCGTGTGTCAGCAATTGCACGATATTTTTTTTCTGCAAATTGACGAATAATCGGCAACGATAAAATGATTCCAACCCATTTTAAATAACCCATTTGTTGAAAAATTTGTGCATAACTTTGAACACCCGCATAAACATTTCCTTGTTTATCTACGGCGTACAAATCTTTTAAAAGTGTTTCGGTGCCAATCACAGCAACGGTTGGATAATTTACGGCAAACTCCTGAGCATTTTTAAAATCAATACATTTTAAAATATCAAAATGATTCAAAATCAAAACGGTGCGATTACAAAGCGGACATTGTTTATCAAAAAAAACCGTTAAAGTCGGTTCTTTTGCCTCGCAAAAATTACCAATAGCTCGCCACCAACTGAACGGAATCATCAAAAAATAAAAGCACAACATTCCCAAGCCAAACGGGTAAATGTTGAACGACAGCGTAATTCCTAAATGTAGCAATACGCCAATGAATAAATAACCAATGCGTGCGTAACGATGCCAAAAGAAAAAAATGAATGTAAATTGAAAAACCAAAATGAGATAACTAAACGTATTTTCAAACCATTTTTGATTGAGCAAAATCGACATATCGAGCGCAGAAACGTAATAAGGCTGTGTCGCGGGAAGCCAAGTTCCAAGACCATTTCGCCAATGCTCTGCAAACATTTTGTGAACTGCGGAATCGAAATACAAAAATCCCAAACAAATCGCAACGGGCAACAAATACGCTAAGACTGTCACCGTTGGTTTTTTGTATTTGCTGTAATGTGTGAATGGTGTGCTGAGTTTGTAACGTAAATTGTCGAGTGAAAAGGCTTTATCTGCGGGTAAAAAAAGTAGAAAAAATCCAGCACCAATCATGAACGTATCGAAACCACCATCAAAATCACGCTGCATTGGCGTGAAGTTCACAAACAAAATCCACAGTAAATAATTACATAAAACAGCGATTTGGTAGCGATAGCCAAACGTGACGCAGGTCGCAACGATTGCCCATAAACACAAAAAAACGGGAATCATCGGAAATTCGACATCTAAGTAGGGAATGGGATCGAAAATCAGATGATTGAAATACAATAAAAAAAATATTTCTTGTAGCGTGATTAAGCCGTAAAACAAACGAAATAACCCTAAGCCTGTGGCGGGAACGTGTTTATTGAGTAGAGCGTTAAATTTAGCAAATAGAAACGAATACATTGCAGCCTTGAGCATGAAAAGATAAAAATTTTAGCCATAAAAAAAGGTCACAACTTTCGTTGCAACCTTTTCGCTAAAGACGTTAAGTCTGTCGCTTATTGTTCGTCTTCTGGGTGTGGAGCAAAAACCCATTTCACAAAGAAGTAACCCGCTGCGGCAACTGCTAAAGCAATCGTTGCACCCACTGGCGTTTTTAACATTTCAGTAACGTCTAAAATTGCACCCATTGCATTCTCCTCTCATTTTTTGTTTTGAAAATACGCTAGAACTAGCGTAAATGGAAGTTCCATAATACTTTAGAATGCTCGAAAGTCAAGGCTTCTCACTAGCTACCTCAAGGTGTTTTTAACGATGAGAAGAAAAAATAACTTAAACGAAGCAGATGTATAACACTGAGCTTTTGCACACGCTTTTCAATTTATGACAACTTCGGTTAACACAGCTTTGAATCGTTAAGACACTCTCGTTACATTCTCAAACAAGCTCGTTTTAATTCAAACGCTGAGTTAGAATCATGTTGATCAGGACTTTGTGTTTTCTATCATTACAAAATCCAATAACCGACATTAAAACAACAAATACCTGTTCAATTCTTAAAAACGGGCGTAAATCAAGCCTGAAATTTTTATTGAATTAGGTACGAAACAATCCAAAACTGCAAATTATCCGAGGATGTTACATGAGGGAATTATTTTTACCTGCAATTACGTTAATGAATAAACTCGATTACACCAAAAAATTTACGACGCTAGCGTTGATTTATCTCATCGCTATCGTTGTTATGTTTTTCAGTTTATACAGTAATTTATCGCAAGTGATTAACTCCACTCGGTTTGAATTACAAGGCATTACGTTAATTAAGCCATTAACGCAAACTATGCAATATTTTCAGCAACATCACAGCGTGATAACGCTCACGCACGACGCCTTTATGCGTAGCAAACAAGCCGAAATCGATAGTGAGTTGACTGAAAAAATTATTTTTATTGAAGCGCATTTACCAAGCGATACATCCCCTCATCATGACGATTGGCTGTTAAACAAAAAATGGCAGAGCATTAAAGCTAATTGGCACGGTTTAAGAATTAAAAGCGAAAACTGGTCAGCAGAGCAAAATTTCGCCGCTTACGTTGAATTACTAAATCAGTTACAACAATTCAAAGAAGCACTCGCTGATCATTATATTTTGACGTTTGATACGGGAATGGACAGCCATTATTTAACCGATATTGTCATTAACAAACTGCCTGACCTTCTTGAAAAAATAGCACAATTACACGCAATTAGTGCCGAGGCATTAACAACAAAACAATTATCCGATAATCAAAAAAATCATATATTGATACTCTCTGCGGAACTAAATCAAAGCCTAAAAGCAACTGATTTAAATCTCGAAAAAATTGGTCGTGCAAATCCAGAGTTGCAACCGTTAATGAACGGTGTTGCGAAAGAAATTCTCAAGGCAACTTTGCAAGTAACCAACGTCGTGCAATCTGAAATTTTATCGAAACGCTTTCAACTGCTCCCAAACGATTTTTTTTCCTTGAATATCGATGCTATTGATAAAATTTACACTCAAAGTTATGAAACGTTATTGCCTTCGTTAGAGTCACTATTAAATCAACGTATTCAAGCCGCAAAAAAATCGTTGTTAATGAGCATCGGTAGCGCGATTTTGTTGTTTGTTATTGCTCAATATTTTTTCATCGGGATTTATTTCGCCATGATGGGCAATATTCGCTCTTTGGCAATGTCTGCCCAAAAATTTGCAGATGGAAATTTATCAATACGAATTACTTTAGATTCACGAGATGAATTAGCGTTAATTGCAGACAATTTCAATGCAATGGCGACCAGCTTTCAAAATTTATTGGTGCTTCATGACAAAAATGAAGCACGTTTAAACGACAGTGAAGCGCATTTACGCGCATTGATTAACGCAATTCCCGATTTAATTTGGCTCAAGAATAAAAACGGTGTGTATTTATCGTGTAATACCATGTTTGAACGCTACACAGGTCTGAAAGAAGCCGAAATTATTGGTAAAACCGATTGCGATTTGGTTAGTCAAGAATTAGCTGATTTATTTCGCGAATACGACGAAAAAATCATGGCGGCAAATAAGGCTTTCGTCACAGAAGAAAATATCGTATTTGCCGATGGTGGACATCAAGCGTTTATCGAAACCATTAAAACGCCACTGCATGACAGTGAAGGTAACATTGTGGGCGTTCTGGGCATTGGACGAAACATCACGAAACGTAAAAAAGCCGAAGATGAATTGAATAAATTTTCTCTCGCCGTTGAACAAAGTCCGTGTGCAATCATTATCACGGATTTGAATGCAAAAATTGAATATACAAATGCGGCATTTACCCTTACAACAGGCTACAGCTTAGAAGAAGTCTTAGGACTCACCCCCAATATATTAAATGCGGGGAAAACACCAAAAAGTGTGTTTAAAGAATTGTGGAAGACCATTAAACAGGGTGAAATGTGGCGAGGCGAACTGATTAACCGTCGTAAAAATGGCGAAGAATATGTTGAATTAGCGTTGATTACGCCAGTACGCGAGTTGAATGGCGAAATCAGTCATTATTTGGCAATTAAAGAAGATATTACGGAACGTAAACGGCTTGAAATTGAACAACGTATTGCAGCAATCGCCTTTGAATCTCAAGAGGGCATTGCGATTACCGATGCCAATAACGTGATTATTCGTATCAATCATGCTTTTAGTGCGATTACGGGTTACAGCTCTGAAGAAGTGGTTGGGCAAACACCTAAAATTTTAAAATCTGGGCAACACGACGCTGAGTTTTATCAAAAAATGTGGAAAAAATTACTGCACAACGGTTCGTGGCAAGGTGAAATTTGGAATCGAAATAAAAGTGGTGAAATTTATCCAGAATGGCTGGCAATTACTGCCGTAAAAGATGATGAGGGGAAAACAACACATTATGTTGCGTCGCTTGTCGATATTACCGAATACAAAATTGCCGAAGAAAAAATCAAACTTTTAGCGTTTTATGATCCTCTCACAGGGCTTGCAAATCGCCGTAAATTATCAGAACGTTTAGATCACAGCATCTCAATGTGTGATCGAGAAGATATGCAGCTTGCGGTGTTGATGATGGATTTAGATCGCTTCAAAATCGTCAACGATACGTTAGGGCATTTAGCAGGTGATGAATTATTAAAACAAGTCGGGCAACGTATCACGGCACGTTTACGCGCAACAGACATGGTTGCACGGTTAGGCGGTGATGAATTTGTCGTATTGCTTGAAGATATTAACCATCAAGAAGATGCCGCACGAATTGCCACCGAAATCGTTGCAGATTTATCTTTGCCTTTTGAACTCTCTCAAAATGATGATGTGCGAATTGGTGCAAGTATCGGTATCGCGCTTTATCCACAGCATGGTCAAACGCCCGAATTGCTTATGGATAATGCAGATACTGCACTTTATCAAGCAAAAGACAATGGGCGCGGGTGTTTTGCTTATTTTTCTGAAAGTTTGACGTTAGCGGCGCGGGAACGTTTAGATTTAGAAGCGCGTTTACGCAAAGGCATTCAACACGGCGAATTGCGCGTATTTTATCAAGCACAAGTCGATATTATCAGTGGAAAAATTATTGGTGCAGAAGCGTTGGTACGTTGGCAAGACCCCAATAACGGTTTGATTCCACCTTATAAATTCATTCCCATTGCGGAAGAAACAGGGTTGATTATGAATATCGGTGAATGGGTTTTGCGTGATGTTTGTCGGCAAGGTAAAGAATGGTTAGACGCAGGTTTTGCCCCCATTCGATTGGCGGTGAACGTGTCGCCATCACAGTTTAAGCATTGCAACATGGTGGAATTAGTCACAAATGTTTTGGCTGAAACGCACTATCCCGCCGAACAATTAGAGCTGGAATTGACCGAAAGTGGCTTGATGGAACATCAAGAGGCTGTGATTTGCATTTTGACTAAATTGCGTGATTTGGGAATCCATTTAGCAATTGATGATTTTGGCACTGGCTACTCGTCGCTTTCGTATTTAAAACAGTTTCCGCTTGACGTGTTAAAAATTGACAAAAGTTTTATTGACGATATTCCAAATCATTTGGACGATATGGCAATTACCACCGCAATTATTTCAATGGGACAAACGCTAGGCTTTAAAGTCTTGGCAGAAGGCGTTGAAACAATCGAACAATTAAATTTTTTACAACTTAAAGGCTGTGATATTTATCAAGGTTACATTAAAAGCAAGCCTATTCCTGCTGATGAATTTGAGAAATTGTTGATTAAAATGGGGTGAATCAGAATTGAAAAGTGTTAAGTCTTCAAAAAATGATACGCTGTAAAACCAATGATAATTGCGACAACGCTAAACCAGCCAATGTTGTTTATGTGATTTCGTAATTTTGTTTCAAATTTTTCACCGCCAAGTTTTAGCAAAAACGCCACCAAACAAAATCGGCTTCCACGTCCGAGCGTTGATACCGCTAAAAACGGTAGCAACGCCATGTTTAAAGAACCCGCAGTAATGGTGAAAATTTTATAAGGAATCGGTAAAAAACCACCGATTAAAACCGCCCAAACACCCCATTCATCAACTTCATTTTTCGCCGACAAATAATCATTCCAATAATGTGTCGTTTGCAACCAAGGCGAAATGGCTTCAAATAAAAAATAACCAATGCCATAACCCAAAATTGCGCCAAGTGCAGAAAAAATCGTAGTCAAACCCGCGAATTTAAAGGCTTTTTTTGGTTGCGCCAACGCCATTGGCACTAACATGACCAACGGCGTAATCGGAAAAAATGACGAATCTGCAAAACTTACAAAACTCAAATAGCGCGTTGAGTGTCGATGCCGAGACCAGCCGAGCGTTTTGTCGTATAACTTTTGAAACATGATTATTCTTTTCCCGCTAAAAATGGCACAAAAATGACGGGATCAAATTGTTCAACCTGAAAATTATTTTCCGTGCGTGTAATGCGCTGTAAAACTTGTCCATCGTCTGGATCGGCAACAGGAATAACCATCACACCATCAACGGCTAATTGTTGTAACAACGCTTCGGGTACTTGATTGGGTGCGGCGGCAACTAAAATTCCGTCGTAAGGTGCGTAATCTTGCCAGCCCCAACTTCCGTCGCTGTAGGAATAGCGAATGTTATTGAGTTTTAATAATTCCGTGTGCGATTTTGCTTTTTTTTGTAAGGGCAAAATGCGTTCCACTGAATAAACTTCATCGACTAAGTTAGCTAAAATCGCTGTCTGATAACCACAGCCCGTTCCAATTTCTAAAACTTTGTTAAATGAATTTTTATTTTCTAACAATAACTCTGTCATTCTGGCGACAATATAAGGCTGTGAAATCGTTTGATTGTAACCAATAGGCAATGCGGTATCTTCATAAGCTCGACTAGCCAGAGCTTCGTCTACAAAAATATGGCGCGGTGTTGATTGCATAACCTTCAAAACACGTTCATCTGTAATGCCTTGCTCAATCAATCGACTAATCATTCGATCTCGTGTGCGTTGTGAAGTCATGCCAATACCTTGTAAATGCCGTAATGTCATAGCTCTCCTGCCTTTGGCAACCATGTTTGTAACGCTTCCAAGCGTTCATACCACGTCAAATCTAATTGTAACGGCGTAACGGAAACATAACCGTTATTTATCGCGTAAAAATCGGTTCCTTCGCCTGCATCTTGTTCAGCACCTGCCGCACCAACCCAATAAATTCGACGACCACGCTGATCTTCACTTTGAATAATGGGTTCAGATTTATGACGTTGTCCCAAACGACAGGCTTGAAAACCTTTCAATTCAGAAAACGGTAAATCAGGCACATTAACATTCAAAATCGTATTTTCAGGCAACGGCTTTTCGATGATTTGCTTCAACAAAATAACCGCAACTTGCGCGGCCGTTTCAAAATGTTCTGGATGATCACCAACCAACGAAATTGCGACGGCTGGCAAACCTAAAAACCGTCCTTCCGTCGCGGCGGCAACCGTTCCCGAATATAAAACATCATCACCTAGATTCGCGCCATGATTGATGCCTGCAAAAACCATATCAGGTTCAGTTTCAAGCAATCCCGTAATCGCTAAATGCACGCAGTCTGTCGGCGTGCCGTCCACTTTCATAAAACCGTTGTGTGCTAATGTGGCGCGTAAGGGCATATCTAACGTAAGCGAATTACTTGCCGCACTGCGATTTTTATCGGGTGCAACAACTGAAATTGTCGCACAATCGCTCAATGCTTTCGCCAATGCAACTAAACCTTCGGCTAAATAACCATCGTCATTACTCAATAAAATGTGCATCTCAATCTCCTGAATTTTAAGTTTTTCTTGGTTTTTTAAGGCTGAATTTTCGTTTGCTCTAAAGTACAGTCAATTCTGTGTAAGCCGTCATTAACCAACGAGAATCATCACGAAATTTAATCAACGCGCGTTCTTTAGTGCCTTCGCCTTCAATACTTGTAATTTTACCGCTGCCAAATGTTGCATGATGCACACGTTGACCTGTTTGGTAATTACTGTCCGTTTTAATTTCGGGTGGTAATTTAGATGTCGTAAAAATTGGAGCTTTCGCGGTAATGGGTCGTGAAACGTCACTTTTGGGACGCGCTTCCTCAAGAAATTCTTTCGGCAATTCTCTTAAAAAACGTGATTTACT
>CAIRCR010000403.1 GCA_903877065.1 uncultured Pseudomonadota bacterium | reverse complement strand
TATCAAATTCAAACAGCCTCCGACAATATCAACTCAAGTACACAGAAAATCACGACGGGAAATAACGATTTATCACACCGCACGGAAGAACAAGCCGCAAGTTTAGAAGAAACAGCAAAAAGTATGAAAACGCTTACAAATAAGGTCGAACATAATGCTGAAAATGCTAAATATGCAAACCAGTTAACTGAAAATGCAAAAGCGATTGCAGAAAAAGGTCGCATTGTGGTTGATGAAGTTGTTAAAACGATGAACAGCATTAACGAATCGTCGCGTAAAGTGGTCGAAATTATTTCAGTGATTGATAACATTGCATTTCAAACCAATATTTTGGCTTTAAATGCGGCAGTTGAAGCCGCTCGCGCTGGCGAACAAGGTCGTGGTTTTGCTGTCGTGGCAACAGAGGTTCGTAATTTAGCGCAACGTGCCGCCTCCGCCGCTGGTGAAATCCAAATGTTAATTGATAATTCCGTCGAGAAAGTCGATGCAGGAAGCACATTAGTTGCTCAAGCGGGCATAACAATGCAAGAAATTGTTACCGCCGTTCAAGGCGTAACAACTGTTATGGCAGAAATTACAGCTTCTTCTGTTGAACAAAATATTGGGATAACACAAGTGAATCAGGCGATTTTTCAAATGGACGATGTAACTCAACAAAACGCCGCATTAGTTGAAGATGCAGCATTAAATGCAGAATTATTAGAGGAACAAGCGCGAAATTTAGCCGTGACGGTAACGCATTTCAAAACCTAAATTCATCATCAAAATAATATCCCCAACTGCAAATAAACGTTTCGTTGAGGATATATTTTTCAATCAATAAAACTATGCTTTTTCAGACTTCACAAACGCTAAAAAATCCTGACAATCGGCTTCAATCAATTCAAAACCCATTTTTGCAGAATAACGAATTTCTTTCGGTGTAGGATTTTTACGCAAAAACCAACCTTTCGGCTCACTTGCAGAATACACAATATCACTCATCACCATCCGTTCAGAATCACGGCAAAGCGGTAAACCAATCAACAGATATTTTTTATTTTTGCGATAGTCTTTCAAAAAATCGGGAATCGCAAATCCGCCCATGAGTTCCGTAATGTAATCAACGTAA
This sequence comes from uncultured Pseudomonadota bacterium, assembly GCA_903877065.1. Classification (GTDB taxonomy): domain Bacteria; phylum Pseudomonadota; class Gammaproteobacteria; order Methylococcales; family Methylomonadaceae; genus UBA10906. The sequence continues at coordinate 8,499 of CAIRCR010000403.1, read as the reverse complement.
TCGGCATCCGAGGCAATGTAATTCGATTCGGGCAGTGGCGTTCCCATTGGTTTAAAAAGAATCGGCAAACTGACATCAACGGCAGTTTGTTCAATTTCGGTATACTTTTCACCATCATAATGAAAAAGTTTAAAACGAAATGGTGTGGCAGAAATTCGTGCAAGCCCAATAATTAACGTGTGTTTTTTGTTCGTGTAACTTTCTTGTAACTGCGTATCACGGTTGATGTCGATAACGTAATTGGGTTGAAAACTCGCCAGCCAATCGTGCATTGCCGCACGAGTCCATTTTGATTCGCTGTAAGTTTTATCAAGAAATTTTGTCACAAAACTTCGCCCTTTCTTTAATTCTTGATTCATCGCGGCGCGAGGAAATTCATACATCAATTTTTGCGCCATAGGCTTTCCGCCATTCATGGCAAGAATCAAACTGTCGCTGTCGGCGGGCATTGGCAAACCGTTTAATTTACTTTTGGCATCAAACAAAACACCTGAACCAAAATAAGGGACAACTTCATTATTGTGAAGCCCTGTAAGAATTTTTGAAAAAACCGCATTAAACATAAGTAACTCCTTTGTTGATTATCAAAATTGGGTAATGACTTTGCAGGTGCAATAATCAATCCAGTTCAACAAAGCTATAAAAATCAAGCGTTAAGTGTGAATTAACCGCTTAAAAATTGTTTGATTTCACACAACATCATTTTATTTACGACAATCCTTTGTTCGTCTGTTAGCAACCCAACATTCCCCCACAAAATGTGCGTTATGCTACCAACATTTTCATCAAAAAATTTTTTATTTTACTTTTATTTCAATGACTTAAATTAAATTTTGTCGTTGGCACAACCATTGCAATATCCTAATCGTTACAAGCGTTTCAATGTTATTAACAACCCCCTAAAAAAGAGAAAGGAGAAGATCATGGCGAAATTACGTCAATGTGCTATTTACGGTAAAGGTGGTATTGGTAAATCAACCACAACACAAAACTTAGTTGCCGCATTAGCTGAACAAGGTCACAAAGTAATGATTGTTGGTTGCGATCCAAAAGCGGATTCAACTCGTTTAATTCTTCATGCAAAAGCGCAAAACTCAATCATGCAAATGGCTTCAGATGCAGGTAGCGTGGAAGATTTGGAATTAGAAGATGTATTGAAAGTTGGTTACAAAGACATCAAATGTGTTGAATCAGGTGGTCCTGAGCCTGGTGTTGGTTGCGCGGGTCGTGGCGTTATTACCGCGATTAACTTCTTAGAAGAAGAAGGTGCTTACACCGACGATTTAGATTTCGTTTTCTATGACGTACTCGGTGACGTTGTGTGTGGTGGTTTTGCGATGCCAATTCGTGAAAACAAAGCGCAAGAAATTTACATCGTTTGTTCAGGCGAAATGATGGCGATGTACGCGGCAAATAACATTGCTAAAGGTATCGTGAAATATGCAAACTCAGGCTCTGTTCGTTTAGCTGGCTTGATTTGTAACTCACGTCAGTGCGCTCGTGAAGATGAATTGATTATGGAATTGGCGGCGCGTTTAGGCACAACCATGATTCATTTCGTACCACGCGATAACGTTGTGCAACGTGCTGAAATTCGCCGTATGACTGTTATTGAATATGAGCCAACTGCAAAACAAGCTGATGAATACCGCGATTTAGCGAGAAAAATCAACGAAAACAGAAATTGGGTTATTCCAACACCAATCACAATGGACGAGTTAGAAGACTTACTCATGGAATTTGGTGTAATGGAAGAAGTTGACGAAAGCATCGTTGGTAAAACAGCGGCAGCAGAAGTAGCAGCGTAATAAAAAAAACGTGGGTTGGGCTTGCCTTTGACAGCTCAACCCATTCACATCGTTTTCTCAACAAGGTTTGTCTGGGGATTACCAGCGACCATCGGAGGATAACATCATGGCAGCCATGACAAGAGAAGAAACTGAAGCCCTCATCCAAGAAGTGCTTGAAGTTTATCCAGAAAAAGCAAAAAAAGACCGCGCTAAACATTTAGCCGTCAACGATACAAGTCTTGAAAAAGCAAACAAATGTATTACGTCAAACCGTAAATCTTTACCAGGCGTTATGACCATTCGTGGTTGTGCTTACGCGGGTTCAAAAGGTGTGGTTTGGGGTCCAATCAAAGACATGATTCATATTTCTCACGGTCCTGTAGGCTGTGGACAATATTCAAGAGCAGGTCGCCGTAACTATTATGTTGGCACAACAGGTATAAATACGTTTGGCACGATGAATTTTACATCTGATTTTAAAGAAAACGACATCGTTTTCGGTGGCGATAAAAAACTCGCCAAAATCATGAACGAAATAGAACAATTATTCCCCTTGAACAAAGGTATTTCGGTTCAATCAGAATGCCCAATTGGTTTAATTGGTGACGATATTGAAGCCGTTTCTAAAAAAGCCAGCAAAGAAATTGGTAAACCCGTTGTTCCTGTTCGTTGCGAAGGGTTTCGTGGTGTGTCGCAATCATTAGGTCATCACATTGCAAACGACGCGATTCGTGATTGGGTTTTAGAAAACCGTGATGGTGATGATTCTTTCCCAACGACACCTTATGACGTTGCCGTTATCGGCGATTACAACATTGGTGGCGATGCGTGGGCTTCAAGAACATTGCTCGAAGAAATGGGTTTGCGCGTTGTCGCCCAATGGTCAGGTGACGGCACAATTGCAGAAATTGAAAAAACGCCAAAAGTGAAACTCAACTTAATCCATTGCTATCGTTCGATGAACTACATCGCCCGTCACATGGAAGAAAAGTACAGTATTCCTTGGATTGAATATAACTTTTTTGGGCCAACGAAAATCGCGGAATCATTACGCAAAATCGCGGCACTTTTCGATGAAAAAATTCAAGCGGGTGCAGAACGTGTTATTGCGCGTTACACCGCTGAATATGAAGCCGTTATTGCGAAATTCAAACCCCGTCTTGAAGGCAAACGCGTCATGCTTTACATCGGTGGTCTGCGTCCACGTCACGTTATTGGTGCTTACGAAGATTTAGGAATGGAAGTTGTCGGAACAGGTTACGAGTTTGGACACAACGACGATTACGACCGCACGATTAAAGAAATGGGCAATGCAACGTTGCTTTATGACGATGTAACAGGTTACGAGTTTGAAGAATTTGTTAAACGTGTTCAACCCGATTTAATTGGTTCTGGCGTAAAAGAAAAATATATCTTCCAAAAAATGGGTGTGCCATTTAGACAAATGCACTCATGGGATTATTCAGGTCCTTACCATGGTTACGACGGCTTTGCCATTTTCGCCAGAGACATGGATATGACGATCAATAATCCTTGTTGGAAAAACATTAAAGCACCTTGGAAAACCGAGACTGCTCAAAATGAAGCCGTAAAAGCGGTAGCGTAATTTTTAGGGTTGGGTTATGCGCATTGTTAATGCCGTAACCCAGCAAAATCCAATAAACGCAGTCCACAGATTAGTGGCACGTTAGGAGAAGAATCATGAGCCAAGATGTCGAAAACATTCAAATGAGCTACCCTTTATTTCGCAGTGACGAATATAAAGACAATATCGCAAACAAACAGGCGTTGTACGAAGAACGCCATCCGCAAGATAAAATCGAAGAAGTTTTCCAATGGACAACAACCGAAGAATATCAAAAATTAAATTTTGAACGTGAAGCCTTAACCGTCAATCCCGCAAAAGCCTGTCAACCATTAGGTGCGGTATTGTGTGCATTAGGTTTTGAAAAAACATTGCCTTATGTTCACGGTTCACAAGGTTGCGTTGCATATTTTCGTTCATATTTTAACCGTCATTTCAAAGAGCCGATTTCATGTGTATCGGATTCAATGACCGAAGATGCGGCAGTATTTGGTGGACAAAAAAATATGATGGCAGGGCTTGAAAATGCAAAAGCTCTTTACAAACCAGACATTATTGCCGTTTCAACAACGTGTATGGCAGAAGTGATTGGTGACGACTTAAATGCGTTCATCAACAACTCGAAAAAAGAAGGCTACATTGACCAAGATTATCCTGTGCCTTTTGCCCACACACCCAGTTTTGTCGGCAGTCATACAACGGGCTGGGACAATATGTTTGAAGGAATGGGGCGTTATTTCACCCTAAACTACATGGAAGACAAAGTTGTTGGTTCAAACAACAAAATTAACTTTGTGCCTGGTTTTGAAACGTATTTGGGTAACTTCCGCGTTATTTCTCGCATGATGAAAGAAATGGATGTTGAGTTCTCACTATTGAGTGATCCATCTGAAGTGTTAGACACGCCAGCAGACGGTGAATTTCGTATGTATTCAGGCGGCACAACACAAGCTGAAATCAAAGATGCACCCAATGCAATCACAACTGTATTGTTACAACCTTGGCAGTTAGAAAAAACCAAAAAATTGGTTCAAGACACTTGGCATCACAAAGCTCCGAAACTCGAAATTCCAATGGGCTTGGAATGGACAGACAAATTCTTGATGGAAATTTCTGAATTGACAGGTAAACCGATTCCTAAATCATTAGAAATTGAACGTGGTCGTTACGTTGACATGATTACCGACTCTCACGCTTGGTTATACGGCAAAAAAATCGCGCTTTACGGTGATGCCGATTTTGCGTTGGGTATGACGAAATTTTTGCTTGAATTAGGCGTTGAAGTAACCGATGTTCTCGTCAATCACGCGAACAAACGTTGGAAAAAAGCCTGTGAAGAAGTGTTAAATGCTTCGCCTTATGGAAAAACTGCGACTGTGCATATCGGTTGTGATTTATGGCATTTCCGTTCACTCATGTTCACAAACAAACCTGATTTCATGATTGGTAACTCTTACGCAAAATTCATTCAACGTGACACGTTGCATAAAGGCAAAGAGTTTGAAGTGCCATTGATTCGTTTAGGTTTCCCAATTTTCGATCGTCACCATTTACACCGTATGACGACGTTGGGTTATGAAGGCGGTATGTATATGTTGACCACGTTGGTGAATGCGGTACTCGAAAGATTAGATGACGATACTCGCGGCATGGGTACAACCGATTATAACTACGATTTAATTCGTTAGTTGTTCCATGTGTCGGGTTAGAGTGATTTCTGACCCGACTTTACTCATTTGGAGAATTTCATGCCCAGCGTCATGCTCAGAAAACGTGAAGATGGTAAATTGATTTTTTATGTTGCCAAAAAAGACTTAGAAGAAACTATTGAATCTATAGAATTTGATAGTCCAGACAAATGGGGTGGTGAAGTGGTTTTAGGTGATGGTTCAAAGTATTCTTTTGAAATTCTTGATGCACCGCCAAAAATCCCCCTAACGCTACAAGCAAAACGTTTATAAACAAAGGAGAGTGTCATGGCTCTGTATATTACTGATGAGTGCATTTCTTGTGGTGATTGCGTTCCAGTTTGACCAACAGATTCAATCAAAGAAGGCGCAATCATTTTTGAAATCAGTAAAAAAACCTGTACCGAATGTAATGGTGATTTTGACGTGCCACAATGCGTGAAAGTTTGCCCGATTGATAATTGTATTTTGCCGCTAAATGGCTAGATTTCATGAGGGCAAATAGAACGTTTGCCCTTATAAAAAAATTTGGAGAATCCGTGATGATTACGCCTGAACAATTACAAGCAATCGCTGATAGCCTTGAAGGACAGCCGTTGAATGATGCTGTTGTCGCGTTTTTAAGAGCGCAATATCCAAATATCCATTTTAGTTATTGCATGGATGATGATGTTTCAGGTGTCAAAGCAAAATTTGAAAATCCTCGTTTTAATCTTTATCTCATCGATGGTCGTGAACATTGTTTGTGTATGACCAATAATCATGAAGTCGCTACTGGCGTGCTTGTCGCCGAAGTTATCAACGATTAGGCGGCGTTGTGTCTGAATCAATTGTAAATGTTCCCATTGCCGATTGCAGATTATGCCCATTGCGCGGCAAAACATTATTGATGGGACGTTGTGTGCCAGGCGATATTTGCGTTTTTGTTGAAAGTGGTCGGCAAATCGATCGTTTTTTTCGCCTTAATCCCGAATACACAGTCCAATATCTTCACGACCTTTTTTGGGAACGTCGTGCAATTGCCGCCCGTTACGCACCTATCAAATTTTTAAACGACTTAATCAACGACGAAGATGAAGTTGTGCGTCGCGTGATTGCTTATCGGTTGCCGCCCGCACAAATCACTTGTTTCATAAATGATCCAGACCGCGAAGTTCGTATGACGGTTGCGGATAGAATTGAATTTAGCCATCTCGAAAAACTCGCCACAGACCCCGATTACATTGTGCGTCTAACAATTGTGAAGCGTTTACCCATTGGGCGTTTGTTTCGTTTTATCAAAGATGAAGATTTGCAGGTTCGCAAAAAAGTGGCTGAACGTTTGCCCGAAGTAAGTTTAGGATTGATGGTAAATGATATTTCACCAGCCGTGCGACGCATTGTTGCTGAAAGGATGTCGCCTGAAGACGTAGCCCTTTTAATTGACGATGAAGATTGGTTGGTGCGTTACACCGTCGCGTTAAAAGTTGAACTCGCATCACTCAAAAAATTGGTGAATGATCCCGAAGCCGATGTGCGTGAAGTTGCACAGCAACGTCTTAACTCTAAAACTCAATCGGAAGAAAACAATGATTGAATCTAAACTTAATCTCGCAGGACAAACGATTACGCAATGTTGCAAAAAACTCGTTCCTGACGAAAACGACGCTGCGTTACTTGCAAAATTGCAAAGCCTGATTCCCGATTACCCCGTGCGTTTAGCGTTAACGGGCGAGGAATGGTATCGATTGGGCGGCGTTGTCGATCCTGAAGGAAATCGGATTGCAAAAGATTTGGTTGAATGGGCAGAACGGACATATATCGAATGCGGGCAGAACCTGCAAACATTGATTGAACACACACTTGAACAAAAATTGATTGCAACGAAACAAACAGGCAAAACCCTTTATTTTGTGGTGCAAACGGGTGTGAGTGCTGAAGATTTTACGCTGATTGAAATCGACAAAACGCATGAAGTGAGCGACCGAATGCTCGTTGATGAAAACTGTCCGCCCGAAGATTTAGAAGAATTTATTGATCCGTTGCAACCGTTTTGCATCGAAAGTTTTTGTTTTGGTCATGCGCGTTATATTTATCGCCGCAAAACTGACGTAGCAATTTTTATGGAAGTGATTAACGAACGTTATCAAAATGAACATCCCGTGCAACGTTTTATGGATGATTGGAATCGTAGTAGCGCAGGACAAAATAAACACCTTTCTGAAAACTGGATTATTCGCCCTGATCGTCACACGGGGCGGTTTGGCGAACAAATTGTGAATGCTGAAATTATCAATATCGAAACAACGAATTTACCGCATTTAGGCGATTTTGCAGGTAAAAAAGGAAATTCGTTAAACAACATTCTCACACGCTTTGACAGGCAAGCGGGTTATGCGTTTGCGTGGTTTTTTTATATGCTCAAAGGAAAACAAGTTTCTCCGCACAGCGCAGAAGCGGTTTTTCGTGATATTTCGGGCGACTTTTCATATTTGCCGCCACGAGATGAAGCCGTTTTGCGCGATTGGATTGCAAGCCCCTATCACATTTAATGCAAATCACATCCGCAACCGTTTCAGATATTCCCGCGTTGTGTGAACTGCTCGCGCTGTTATTTACACAAGAAGCCGATTTTCAACCTGACGAAGAAACCCAACGTCGTGGTTTAGTTCATATTTTGAACAATCCAGACGTTGGGCTTATTTTTGTTGCACGAAAACAGGCGAAAGTTATAGGTATGGTGAATTTGCTTTTTACATTTTCAACGGCGTTGGGTGAAAAGGTTGCGTTGCTGGAAGATTTGATTGTTTTGCCCAATCAGCGTGGCAATGGTATTGGCTCACAACTTTTAAAAAAAGCGATTGAAATGGCGCGTTTAAATTATTGTCATCGCATTACGTTATTGACCGATTCGGTGAATGAATCGGCACAACGCTTTTATCAAAAACAAGGCTTTCAATTTTCAGCAATGATTCCGATGCGCGTGTTGCTGTGATTTTATAATGCTTCCAACGGCTTTGGTGCATAAATAAAATTATTTAAAATCAATATGTTAATCCTCTAGTTTTGGCGAAAATTAACGATTTCCACTCAATTTTGATGCGATTAATAAACACAAGATTATGATTTTAAAAGTATTTATTTATGCACCAACGCCCTAACTCATTGAAAAATATCACCTGCATTGGTTTGTGGGGGACTATCGATCACTCTGAAGCACTGTCTAATTTCATAACCATTTTTCAATCGGGTGTTTTTAACATATCACAAACCACTTTTTAAACTTGCTTCAATAAAAATATCCAAATCACCATCCAAAACGCCCTGTGTGTTGCCAACTTCTACGCCCGTTCGTAAATCTTTAATGCGCGATTGATCCAAAACATACGAACGAATTTGACTTCCCCAGCCAATATCGGATTTGCTTTCTTCGATGAGTTGTTGCCCTTCGTTGCGT
>CAIRCR010000402.1 GCA_903877065.1 uncultured Pseudomonadota bacterium | reverse complement strand
GGTCAATAAAACTAAGCCATTGTTGCCCCGTCTCATCATCTACCAACCAAAGTAAAAAGTCAGGGTAAAAATTACCAGCCAACGCAAAACCTAAACCTTTAGCTTTCGTGTCTGCATTTCTTAACAAATACAAATTTCGCTTACCGATAATTTCTTGCCATTTCGATGAGTTGTAAAAGGCTTCTAAATCTTTAACAAAGTCCACTTCACTCGGTGCGTCAAAAGACAATGGACGCATTTTTAAACAATCAATTTCGCCGTTGATTGAGAACAGTGGTTGATATAAATGTTGTTTAAAGCAAATCGCAACCATTTGCCCTGCATTCCATTTGCTGGCTTCACCTATTTTTCCTTCGTTAATAAGAGCTTGAAGTTTTTTTAATTTTTGTTCGTATTCTTGACCTTCATCTGTATTGTCAATTTCAAAATGGTAGTTTTTTTGAACGATGCTATCGTCATCGTGAAGTTCAACAATGTCGTAAAATTGTCCCTCATAGGCATTTTTTAAAGTTTGATAAAACCGCTGCGTAAAATCCTTTAAAAGTTGAATTAAAATACTTTCTTGTTTTTGTATGTCTGCAATTTGAGTAACAATCAATTCTGATTGCGGAATGTAAAGCGTGTACCAATGATTTTCAGTAAGGCAAAAGTTTATCAGTGTTTCTCGTTCTAGTCGCAGATTGCTCCAACTGCGTAATTGTTTGAATTCCTGTACTTCCAAGTAAATACGGTCAAAATCAAACAGAGCCGTGACATTTGTTGAAATCTTGCCTTTATGACGATTATCAGAAGTCGTTTTAATCGTCGTTGCTTTCGTGCTAATGGCTTCTAGTTTTGGATACAGGTCTAATTCGATGGTTGGTGTTTTTATTTTTCCTGCAAACTCTTCTGGTATTTCGTATAAAGAAGGGAAATGTTTGCGTTTGAATCCATTGATTTGATTATCTTTATAACCATCTTTTAAGCGTAATGTTTTTAGCGCATTGCTTGGAAAGTTACTTTTGGTTTTAAAATCTAATTCGATGATTTCATCAGATGCTGTAATGCCTTCTTCGTTTAAATACTCCTTGAATTGCGCCATATACCCCGCATTAACACCGAAGATATTAAGCGTTTCTAATCGTTCTAAATGCAGTCCTTTTGTCTGTTTTGTTGGCTTGGTTCGCTTTAAAGAATAATCCCGACCTTTTAATCTGACCCCACGTCCAAATAACTGAATGATTTGTGAGCCTTCGCCCTTGCCCATATTAAGCAAACCCATTGTTGAAACACGCCAGCTACTCCATCCTTCTGTGAATTTTCGAGAGCCAATTAAGATGTGACAATGGCTGTCTTTTTTGTTGATTTGATGAAATTGTGACCCACCAAAATCATTGGCTTCCGTATCAAAAAACTGTGCATTTTCGATTTTTCCAATTTCTTTGAATAAATCAGCATCATCACCAATGTTAATTAAACCAAAAGGCTCTGCTTCGCCAACTTTCAAGGCTAATTCACCTTTACTGTTTTTGATGTTGACGACTTTTAAACGTTGACGTGACGACGCATTGAATAGTTTTTGCAAAATATCGCTATAAACTTCATCAACATCTAATTGCATCAACGGCGTAAAACGATTGTTAAAAATGTTATTGCCTTTTGCATCCAGTAATCGAGCAGTATCACTTAACAAATCTTTTAACCAGATTTTAGTTTGTGCTTCGTCATTCAAGAAAGAAGCTAAGAATTTCAAAACCGACAAAATATCAGAATCTTCACCTGACACCGTGTTGCCAACGAACACCCACAACGGTTTTTCGATATTGAATTCTGTAAGCTGTTGACTGTTTTTATGCCAAAGATATTGTTGCTGATAAAAGCTCAATAAACAGGCAGTGAAGTATTGGCGAGAAATATCAGGCGTGTAATCGTCATCCTTCAAATTCAAAATTAACGATTCTTTTCCGTAACCGTCTTCATAAAAGTATTTGTACGAATAATCAAACAAAATACTTTTTGCATAAACTTCACGAGTGGCTAATGTTCGTGCTTTACGTTTTTCATCGTTATTGAGTATTAAAGCCGCTTTTTGCTGTTCATCTAATTTTTTTAAATCGGATTTACCAAATAACAACTTTGCTTTGTTTTTCTGTATATCTTGCTCTGCTTTATCAACCGTTAAACCTTTGGCAACCGCTTGTCCAAATGTTGCAGAATACTCGAAAGCAAAACCCCCACGAGTTAATGATTCACGGCGGCTCATCCATGCACCAGCGGCAGTTCCAGTGCCACGATGCCCTTCATCAATTAACACTAAGTTATTGCCTTCAAAGGCTTCAACGGCAACAGTTTTTTCGCCCATGACATCACCGAGTTTATTGATGTCGATGATTTGAATTGTTTTTGCTTGATGGCTTTTATTTTTATTAATTCATTTTCTCTTTTATTTCCTCGAGCTTTCTTTTATGTTCAGCGACGCTTGCGTTGAGGATAAACGATGATAAGTCTCCCTTGAGAATTTTAATAGAAATAGTTTACTTAGTTGTGTTTAATTTAATATTAAGATTTATTTGTATCACATTCTTCAATATTGATGATGAAGTATTCTTTTTTTTGTTGACTATTAAGGAACAAATTAACTAATAATAGAATTAAAATTTTAT
>CAIRCR010000401.1 GCA_903877065.1 uncultured Pseudomonadota bacterium | reverse complement strand
ATCACTAAAATTCTCCGTTCTTATATCCAAACGCACAAAGCCTCACAAAAATTAAAAATTTGCGTTGTTGACGATGAAATAAGTATTTGTGAACTACTGAAAGCAGGACTTAGCGATTTTGGTTACGAGGTTGAAACGTTCACGTCCAGCTTGAAGGCATTAGAGCATTTTAAACAGTCACCTAATTATTTTGATGCGATTATTTCCGATTATGGTATGCCTGATTTGACAGGCTTGGATTTAGTTATTGAAATGTTGGCGATACGTCCAAAATTGCCCATTTTTATTTGTACGGGCTACAGTGAAAAATTAAAAAATGCTGATGATTTACCAAAAGGCAATACTTTCTTATTTAAAAAACCTGTCACTATTGACGAAATTACTCACGCATTAGAAACTTTTTTTAACGACACACCTTCTTTAGGATAAAACAATGGCTAACATTTTAATCGTCGATGACGATCCTCAAATTCGTGAATTACTTTCTATTATGCTTGGTCATGATAAACATACTGTTTCTGTCGCCGAAGATGGTGAAGCGGCAATAAAATCATACAAATCACATAAACCCGATTTGGTTATAACCGATATTCTTATGCCTAAAAAAGACGGCATTGATATGATTTGTGAGCTGGTAGGCTTAGATCCAAATATTCCTGTTATCGCGATGTCTGGTGGTAGGGGTGCGATGTTAACGAGCGAATTTAATTTGGATTCAGCCAAGCTAATTGGTGCAAAAGTTATTTTGAAAAAGCCATTTACGCTCATTCAGTTACAAGAAGCCATTAAAGAAGTAATCAATTAAACATCTAACTAAATTTTTATAAGGAATAACCATGGCTCATATTTTAATCGTTGATGATGATCCTCAGCTTTGCAACCTACTTACCATCATGTTGAAATCGAGCAAACATATTGTAACAGTTGCTCATGATGGCTTAGAGGCACTGCAAAGTTATAAATTACACCACCCTGATTTAGTTATAACCGATATCATCATGCCAAACACAGATGGGATTCAAACGATTATTCAGCTCTCAGAATTAAACGATAAACTTCCGATTATCGCTATGTCTGGTGGTAGGCGCATGGTGAGTAGCGAATTTAATTTAGAGTCTGCTCAATTAGTTGGTGCGAAAGCGATATTAACAAAACCATTCACAGATGTTCAGTTAAATGAAGCCATTAAACAGGCAATGGCAGGGTGATTCAATGTCAAAATTGTTGTCGGTTCTGCCACGTTAAAATTTGAAACGGTAAATTGTTTGCACCATCTATTTTTTCCATCACCACTTGAATCGACACTTGAGCATCATTTTCTAATTGCACATCAACAAAAACCGTTACAACGGAAATTTCTGGTGAAATTTCGGCTTCGGTTGTCGCTTCAACATCTCCTGTCATTGCTTGCGAAGCGTTTTCAATTCGTGGTAATTTGGGCATTGGTGCATGGTTTATAACGGCTTGCTGACGTGCTAAAAAGTAAGCATCGAGTAAATTTACATCAATTTCGGGTAACACATTCAACACGTCACGAGCCGCTAAATTCAGCTCAACTTCCGTTTGCCCCGCCGCGTAAACTGTAAAAATGGGTTGCATCCATTCAAAAACATCTGCGGTCATGCCTCGCACCAGTTGTAATTCTTCCAACGAACGAAACGGTTTATTGCGAGGCGCGTAATTCAATTTAGCGGCTTTATATTCTGGTTTTTCGGCACCGAAAGGGCGCGTATTTTCGTCATCGTCACGCCAATCTAAAATTGCATTTTCGAGTTCTTGTGCGGCTTTTGTTTCCAGTGGTGCGTGTAACAAAACCTGATGCAATAATTGTGATGTCACGCTGTTAATGTCGATTTTACCTGTTTCAGAAAGTATGCGAATTTGCAGGGTTGCATTTTCGGTTTCAATCTCATAAACACTGCCGTCAACGCGCCACCGCTTATTTTCATCTTCGTGCAGCATCATGGCTTGTGCTAACGAAACCCCCGCTTGTGCTTGTGCGACGGCTTGCGCATTGGCTTTGATGTTCATTACGCCAGCGGATTCGCGTCGCATTGTTTTGGTAAAACTGCCCGCCATTAACATCAAAATACTCAGCACCCACAACACTAAAATTAACGCAACGCCTTTTTGTTTCATTGTGTTGCATCCGTTACTTCTTCAACTGGCACGCTTTCTAAATCTGCATTGCTGTAACTGCTATCCACATTTAAAGGCACAATCATTTCTGGAAAATAACGACCGTCGTCGAAGGTTAACAAAATTTTGACTAATCGTGGCTGCTGTTCTTTGTTTAACCATTCGTTATGCCAAACATATTCGCCCGTTTCGTCATTCAAACCAAAATAAGACAATTCAAAATTTTCAACACCATTCACTAATTCAACGCTGTCCTCAAACCATTTTTCACCTTCGATGAGTGGAAAAAATGGCGTTAATGTGACCTCGATAAAACGCTGTTTATTTTTTTCATTGAATTTTAAATCGAATAATTGTAAACCTGCTCGTTCAGCACTGGCTGGAAATGCGGCAACAAATTGCAAGGATTGTTTTTTGCCTTGAAATGAAAATACGCGATCTTTTTCGGGATCAAAATCATTCCATTGTGGTGTTGCGTGCATGAGATGATTGTTAAAAAATTGTTGAACAACGGCGATTTCATTCACATTCGCAATTTTTTTTTCACCTTGCTCCCAACTTTTTGCGCCAATTGTTAAACTGCTAAACAATAAAACCACCATCAAACTCAACAATGTCATGGCAATTAAGACTTCAATCAACGTAAAACCTTGTAATTTATTCACTTTTTGCTGCCAACTTCATGGTATTGAGTTCTAAAACGCGGTCGTCTGTCTTGTCATCATCGCCCCACCAAACCAACACATTCACGTTAAATAATTCGACAGGCAACGCACGCAAATCTAATTCAGGCGACGTAAAGGTTTGTGGACTTATCCGAACGCGCCAATGATAAAAATTGTTTTCAACGCCAACACTTTCACCTATTTTTAATGGTGACTCAACACCCGTTTTGGCGATTACATTATTGGCAATTTGAACAGCCGTAGTGTAATTCTCAGCAACTTGAGCTGTAGTTATTCCCGTTGAAAAAATTTTGAGCAAAATACCTAGCGATATTGCCAAAATTGAAAATGCAATGAGCATTTCTAGTAAGGAAAAACCTTGTTGTTTATTCATTTAGCCACAGATTTGCATTAACTGACTTATTCAATTTGGGTGAAACTTCTTGTTGTGAACAATTTTTAGATTCTCGCATTAGGGGCATTTTTTCCTGAACGTGCATAAATCAACATTGATAAGGCTAGAGAGGGCATTGTTTGTTGATTGTAGCAATTTGTAAGAAAATTTAAAATTTACGACGTTAAATTTTGAACAGTTTGACCGTAAAATGCTTATGGCACTTTTGCTTTTTATTTTAGGAGAAAAAACATGGCGACGATTTTAATTACTGGGGCAAATCGCGGTTTAGGTTTGGAATTTTGTAAACAGTATGCAGCAGAGGGGGCAAATGTAATCGCGTGTTGTCGAGAACCTCAAAAAGCGACAGCTTTGGCACAACTGGCGAAGGAATACACAAACATTTCAGTTTTTGCGCTCGATTTGTCGGATTTGGTGCAAATCGATCAATTTGCAAAACAGTTAGACGGTACAGCAATTGACGTTTTACTCAACAATGCGGGCGTTTATGGTGATACATCGGGACATGGTTTTGGTCATTTGGATTACTGCGAATGGCAAAAAACCATGTCAATAAATGTGTTCGCGCCAGTAAAAATGGCTGAGGCATTTTTACCGCATTTGCAACGTGGGACGCAAAAGAAAATTGTGGCAATCAGTAGTTTAATGGGCAGTATGACCGATAATGGCAGTGGTGGCAGTATTTTGTACCGTTCCAGTAAAGCCGCGTTAAATGCCGCGATGAAAAGCGTAGCCATTGATAATCGTGCTAAAAAAATCGCGGTGTTAATTTTGCACCCAGGTTGGGTTAAAACAGATATGGGCGGCTCAAATGCACCGATGGAAAGTCCTGAAAGTGTGAAAAAAATGCGTGAAACCATCGCAACTTTTGCACTTGAACAAAGCGGCACTTTTTTACGTTTCGATGGAAAGTCATTGCCGTGGTAAAAGTATTTCGATGCACAATTAAATCTCAACTACAAACGACTTTTAACCAATTCATAAATTTCTTGGCTCGCAACTTCTGCACCGTTTAAAACGTGTGTTAATTCGGCGATTTTTTCGTTTGCAAATTCTCTATCTTTCAAGCTGGCGGCATTGATATAAACATTCAACGCAGCACTTTTCAATGCCGCATAGCCTGACATGACAGCAACTCCCGCATCACTAACTACAGCAACACTGCCTTTTTCGGCGGCGATTCGACTTAATGCAATAACTTCCGCACACGCTTTTGCACACGCTAAAGGTACATCAGTGGCATCTTTTAAAACTGCTTGAATTGCCACGCTACGCGCCGTTTTTTCATCGTCGGTTTCTTTTGGCAAGCCATAAGTTACCATCAAACGATTAAAAACATCTACGTCCGCCTTAATCATGCTGGTTAATTCTGCTCGCAGTGTTTCAGATTTTGCTAATAATGCCTGCATTTCTGTTTCAACTTCGGCATATTTTGGTTTGCCAATCGTTAAATTACACACCATGCTCGTCAATGCTGCGGCTTGTGCGCCCATTAACGCTGCCGCACTTCCACCGCCTGGCGTAGCGGATTTACTTGCTAAAGTATCAAGATAGTTTTGTAACGAATTGTCTTTAATTTCAGTCATTTTTTAAATCATGGATAAGTTAAAAAAGGGCGAATCACAAAACCACACGGAGTTTTGTTATCATTTAGCGCAACATTATCGCAGAATTACATCCTATGACTATTCCAAATCCCAAAATTGCTATTTTCACCGACGACGCGGGTTGGCACGGCAAACAATTACAACAAGCGTTTAAGAATTTAGGTTACGACAGTGCGTTTGTGTCACTGACTGAGTGCCGTTTTAATCTGAAAAATCAAATACTCCCTATTTTTATTCCAGAATTTGAAACAACGTTGCCCGTCGCGGTATTTGTGCGTGGTGTGCCAGGTGGTTCGCTCGAAGAAGTGATTTTATATTTAGATTTTTTACACGCACTGAAAATTTTGGAAATTCCCGTTTATAACGATGCAAATGCCATTGAACGTAGCGTGGATAAAGCAATGACCAGCTTTTTATTGCATAACGCGGGATTGGCGACGCCGCCAACGTGGGTTTTACGCGATAGAGATACGGCGTTAGCCCTGGTTAAAAATGAGCTTTCGCAAGGCAATTTTGTCATTAGCAAGCCACTTTTTGGTTCACAAGGTGAAGGCATTCGACGTATTGAAAAAATGACTGATGTACCTTGGCTGACGAGCAGTCACGGTGTTTATTATTTACAACGATTTGTGCCGTGTGCGGGAAAAGGTTTTTCAGATTATCGTGTATTTGTTATTAACGGCGAAGTAGTTGCAACCATGCGCCGACGTGGTAAATCGTGGCTAAATAATGTTGCAAAAGGTGCAATGTGTGAACGCGTTGAGCCAACTATCGACATGATTCGATTGGCAATTACGTCAACGCATTTATTGAAAATGGATTATGCGGGCGTAGATATTCTCGAAGACAGTGAGGGCAAGTTAAACGTGATTGAAATTAACAGTATTCCCGCATGGAAAGGCTTAGAAAGTGTGTGTGATGTGACCATTGCAGAATTATTGGCACAAGACTTAATAAATAGATATTTAAAAATAAAATGAAATCATCACAATTAGCCGAACTTTATCGCGCCGCTTGCGAGGTCGAACTACAAGCCTTTAAACCAGGTAACGTCAGCGTTTATTCCGAAGGTCACGATATGACTGTTGAAGATTTTCGTCGCAGTGCGGAAGTGAGTGCCTTGCCACTTTGTGAGATCAGTTATTCGCTGGGCGAAAAAATTTTTTACGCCATTCAAGCAACTCGTGATGCTGTGGGCTGCAATACGAATTTAGGTATTATTTTATTATGTGCGCCGTTGATTCATGCGATCCAAACTTATCCCGAATTAACATTAAGAATGGCATTAGCAGAGGTTTTAAATCATACGACGATTGATGATGCGAATTGGGTTTTTCAAGCAATTGTTTTAGCTTCGCCAGCTGGTTTGGGTGAAGTGAACAAACAAGACGTGAGTCAAAGTGCAACAAGTACGCTACAGACTACGATGCAATTGGCTTGTGATAGAGATAGAATTGCGTTGCAATACGTTACCGATTATAAAGATATTTTTGATTTAGGCGTTTTAAGGTATAATTACGCCTTCAATCGGTGGGGTGAGCAGAGTTGGGCAGCAGTTGCAGTTTATGCAGATTTGTTGAGTCAATTTCCTGATAGTCATATCGAGAGAAAATTTGGGAGTCGGTACTCTGCAAGGGTAGCAACTATGATGAGCGAGCTTAGTGATACGCTGCAAATCGTAAATGATCCTAAACAGGTTAAACCTCTGCTTTATCAGATAGATTCTGAGCTTAAATCAAACGGTTTGAATCCAGGCACATCTGCTGATTTAACAGTAGCGACGGTATTAACCGTATTTTTAGAATGTTCTCTCTGTGCGTAGAGACAAATCGGAGACATTAAAAATGTCGATAGT
>CAIRCR010000400.1 GCA_903877065.1 uncultured Pseudomonadota bacterium | reverse complement strand
TGGTTCAGATCTGGCTTACCTTATTTGGACGCTGATTAAAATTGCTGCGATTGTTGTGATAAGATTTAATAAAAAAAAACTGCATAGAAACGTTCTTCCTACTCTCATGCGTCAAAGTATAAGTAACCTGTTGCAATTGAGTCCAGTATTTTTAATAGATTTGGCTTACATCTAGTTTATTAGAACGCTACCCCAACTTTTCTGTTAGCGGTTATCGATATCAGAAGGACCATATGGAAAAATCAAGAAATTGGAAACAAAAAAGGGCATGGGACGAAATCCCATGCCCACATAGATTCGGCTTACTTACGTTTATTTCTTTTCTTCGAAATCAGCGTCGATTGGTCCTGAGCCTGAATCATTTTTCTTTGGCTCATCAGTTGGTTCTTGTGAAGTGCTGGCTCCTTGAGCTCCTGGTTGTTTGTCTTTGTAGAGGAGTTCAGCGACTTTGTATGATGCTTGCATAAGTTCATCAGTTGCTTTTTGCAACGCTTGAGCATCATTTTCTTGTTCTTTAAGCGCCTTTTTAGCTTCTTCGATTGCGGATTCAACCTTGTTGATTTCGGCAATAGGAAGTTTATCTTTGTTTTCAGACAAAGTTTTCTCGATTTGAATAATCATTTGATCAAGGTGATTGCGTTTTTCAACGGTTTCACGTTGTTTTTTGTCTTCAGCTTCGTGCATTGCGGCTTGTTTGACCAGATTATCAACTTCGTCTTTTGAAAGGCCAGAGGCGCCGGTGATAGCGATCTTTTGTTCTTTACCTGTTCCCATATCTTTTGCTGAGACGTGCACGATGCCGTTGGCATCAATATCAAATGCGACTTCAATTTGTGGTACGCCACGAGGTGCTGCTGGAATGCCATCGAGCCGGAAGCGGCCGAGCGTTTTGTTGTCTTTAGCAAATTCGCGTTCACCTTGGACGACATGGATATCAACGGCGGTTTGGTTGTCTTCAGCGGTTGAAAAGACTTGAGCTTTGCGTGTTGGGATTGTGGTATTGCGTTCAATTAATTTGGTTGCAATGCCGCCCATTGTTTCAATACCGAGTGAAAGTGGGGTGACGTCGAGCAGGAGCACATCGGTAACTTCACCGGTAAGTACGCCGCCCTGAATAGCTGCACCGACTGAAACGACTTCGTCAGGATTGACAGATTTGTTTGGTTCTTTGCCGAAGAATTCTTTGACGAGCCCGACGACTTTTGGAATACGTGTTGAACCACCGACTAAGATGATTTCATCAATTTTTGATGCTTCGATTCCTGCGTCGGCAATTGCTTTTTTGCATGGCTCAAAGAGTCGTTTGAAAATGGTTTCGCACAAATTTTCAAGTTTGGCGCGGTTCATTTTCATGACTAAATGTTTAGGCCCTGTTGCGTCAGCAGTGATGTAGGGGAGATTGATTTCAGTTTCAGTTGTGGATGAAAGTTCAATCTTTGCTTTTTCTGCAGCTTCTTTGAGACGTTGGAGCGCCATTTTGTCATTGCGCAAGTCAACGCCATTTGATTTCTTGAATTCTTCGACCATGTAGCTAATGATTGTTGAATCGATGTTATCTCCACCGAGCATGGTGTCACCATTGGTTGATTTTACTTCGACAACTCCGTCGCCAACTTCCAGGACGGAGATATCAAATGTTCCGCCACCGAAGTCAAAGACTGCGATGAGTTCGTTTGTTTTTTTATCAAGACCGTAGGCAAGCGCTGAAGCCGTTGGCTCATTGATGATACGTTTAACTTCTAGCCCTGCGATGCGGCCAGCATCTTTGGTAGCTTGGCGTTGTGCATCGTTGAAGTAAGCGGGTACGGTGATGACGGCTTCAGTTACTTTTTCGCCAAGATAATCTTCAGCTGCTTGCTTGAGCTTTTGTAGGATAGCGGCAGAAATTTCTTCTGGAGAATTAACGTTTCCGTTGATATCGATTGCTACGTCGCCATTTTTACTTGCGACGAGTTTATAGGGGACTAAGCTTTTTTCTTCAGT
Source organism: uncultured Pseudomonadota bacterium (assembly GCA_903877065.1). Classification (GTDB taxonomy): domain Bacteria; phylum Pseudomonadota; class Gammaproteobacteria; order Methylococcales; family Methylomonadaceae; genus UBA10906. The sequence continues at coordinate 108 of CAIRCR010000400.1, read as the reverse complement.
TCCGAGCTCATTGAATTTGCGGCCAATGTAGCGCTTGGCTGAGAAGATTGTGTTTTCCGGGTTAGTGATAGCTTGGCGCTTAGCGACAGCACCAACTAAACGTTGTCC
>CAIRCR010000399.1 GCA_903877065.1 uncultured Pseudomonadota bacterium | reverse complement strand
ATTGCCCGTGATCGTGCAGTCGATCAGCGTCGGCGACGCCGATTCAACATAGACCCCGCCGCCGTGATAATTCTTCGCTTCGGACGATTCCCCAAAGGCAAAGCCGTTGGCCGTCCCGCCGGTAATCACGAATCCATCCAACACCGCCGAGGCGTCCACGCCAATCGCCGCCACCACATGCAGACAATTGACCGTAATTTTTGAATTTTTCAACGGCGTAAAACACGTCGCCATTTGTGCCAACATAAGCAAAACCGTTTGAAATCAATTTTTCAATCATCGAAATAATGTCAGAAATTGAAGACGTGGCACGCGGTTCAATATCAGGTGATAAAACAGATAAAGCACGTTCATCTTCGTGCATGGCTTGAATAAAGCGTTCGGTCAATGCGTGAAAACCTTCGCCATTTTCATTTGCTCTATGAATAATTTTGTCGTCGATGTCGGTGATATTTCTAACGTAAGTCACATCGTAATTTGAATAACGCAAATAACGCACAACCGTATCAAAAACCACCATAACCCGTGCGTGTCCGACGTGACAATAATCATAAACCGTCATGCCGCAAACATATAAACCGACTTTTCCAGCAATGCGCGGTGTGAAAATTTCTTTTGAACGAGAGAGCGTGTTGTAAATTTTGAGCATTCTATTTTGAACCGTTAAATGTAAGTGATGCCGCAATTTATCAAGCTCACCCTTCTATTTCAAGTTAAAACCGCCTAAAATTCGTGCTCTTAAAAACATTCTCAAGGAAACAAATGCGTAACTTACTACTTTCGATGTTGTTTCTTTTTACAGCAACAACTTCTTTTGCAACGGAAAACAAAATGACTCAAGCCCACCCCAAAGTTAAATTAACCACGTCAGTTGGTGAAATTACAATTCAACTCAATCCTGAAAAAGCCCCAATTAGTAGCGCGAATTTCTTAACTTATGTCAAAGAAGGCTTTTATAACGGTACGATTTTTCACCGAGTGATTAAAGGTTTCATGGCGCAAGGCGGCGGTTTTGATACCAGTTTTCATCAAAAAGACGTTCACGCACCCATTGAAAATGAAGCCGATAACGGTTTGAAAAATACACGCGGCTCGATTGCAATGGCGCGTACAAATGTTCCAAATTCGGCAACGGCACAGTTTTTTATCAATTACAAAGACAACGATTTTTTAAATCACACGGGTAAAAATGCAAGCGGTTGGGGTTATGCCGTGTTTGCAGAAGTCATTGAAGGCATGGACGTTGTCGATAAAATGGCGACTGAACCAACGGGAACACGCAACGGTAATCAAGACGTACCGAAAACCGACATCGTGATTGAAAAAGCTGAAATCATCGAATAATGATTTTATTCATTTCCGACTTACATTTATCTTTCGATAAACCCAAAATCACGCGCCATTTTGTTCATTTTTTAAGAACAAAAGCCCGTCAAGCGAGTGCGGTTTATATTTTGGGCGATTTGTTTGATGCGTGGGTCGGTGACGATGATTTCACCGCGCCAAATGCACAAATTCGACGTGAATTAAAACAATTAACTGATTCTGGCGTTGCGGTTTATTTGCAACGCGGAAATCGAGATTTTTTAATTGGTGAACGTTTTGCACGAGGAACAGGCGTTATTTTGCTCGACGATTACGCGGTAATTGAGCTAGAAGGCGAACAAACGCTTTTAACGCATGGTGATTTATTGTGCAGTGATGACGTGGCTTATCAAGCCTTTCGTGCAAAATCTCGTTCATTTCAATGGCAACAAAATGTTCTTTCAAAACCGTTGTGGTTGCGATTGTGTGCGGCGAGGTGGTATCGAATCCGCAGTTTTTTTCATAAACAAAAAAAATCTGATTACATCATGGACGTAAATCAAACGACAGTCGAAATGCTCATGCAACAACACGAATGCACACGTTTGATTCATGGTCACACGCACCGACCCGCGAAACATGAATTTATGTTGAATGGCAAAAAAGTCGCGCGTTTTGTGTTGCCAGATTGGCGCAATGATGGCGGCGCGGTACTGAGTTTTGAGGATAAAAATGAGTAAACGCAAATCTGGATTAAATGTTCACGGTATTATTTTGCTCGATAAACAGTTGGGAATTTCATCGAATAAAGCATTGCAAGACGTTCGTCGTTTATTTAACGCTAACAAAGCAGGACACACGGGAAGTTTAGATCCATTGGCAACGGGTTTATTGCCGCTGTGTTTTGGTGAAGCCACGAAAGTTTCAGCGTTGATGCTCGACGACGACAAGCGTTATCAAGTTACAGTCAAACTGGGCGTGATGACTGATACGGGCGACGCAGAGGGGCAAATCATTGAAACCAAAACTGTGCCGCCGTTATCACTAGAACAAATTCAAATCTGCTTGCAAAAATTCACGGGGAAACAAGCGCAAGTGCCACCAATGTATTCGGCATTAAAACATAAGGGTAAAAAGTTATACGAATTGGCGCGAAAAGGCATCACGATTGAACGCGAACCGCGAAACATCACAATTTACGAAATAAACTTACTCGAATTTACGCCTGAAACTTTGACGCTTGATCTCGCGTGTTCAAAAGGCACTTATATTCGCTCACTTGCCGAAGATATTGGGCATGATTTGGGTTGTGGCGGAACCGTCGCGGCGTTACGGCGAACTCAAGCGGGGCAGTTTCATTTGCACGAAGCCAAGACGCTTGAGCAACTCAGCGCAATGACTTCAGAAGAATTGCACGCGAGTTTAATTGCAGTTGATAAACCGTTAGCGCATTTACTTTCTATTCATTTATCACCAGAACAAAAAAAAGCGATTTTTTACGGGCAAACAGTTGATTTTAAAACTAATGAAAGCAAACAAAACGTGCGTTTGTATGCAGAAAATGTGTTTTTAGGTTTGGGTGAAATAGGATTAAATGATAAGATGACCGTTGTTAGATTGTTTAATTTGAATGATTAACGCTTTCGAGTTTCTACACCCTAACGTGGAAACTTTTTTAATTTTTACATTTTAATCTTAGGGATTATAAGCAATGCCATTTACAGCAGAACAAAAAAAAGCCGTCGTTGAAGCCTACCGTCAATCAGAAACTGACACAGGTTCACCAGAAGTTCAAGTCGCGTTATTGACGGCTCATATTCATCATTTAACGCCGCATTTTGCCGCACACAAAAAAGATAACCATTCACGTCGTGGATTGCTTCGCATGGTTAATCAACGTCGCAAATTGCTCGATTATTTGAAAAATAAAGACGGCGAGCGTTATCGCACGTTAATCGGACGCTTAGGGTTGCGTAAATAAAAAAACCACACGAAAACGGCACACCTTGTGCCGTTTTTTGCTTTAGCTTAAAGAATAAACTCATTTTTTCAAATTACCTTCAAACAAAGGAAACCTCATAGTGAATCCTATCAGGAAAGAATTTCAGTACGGCGATCAAAAAGTTGTCCTTCAAACCGGTGAAATTGCCCGTCAAGCTGATGGTGCGGTCATGATTGACATTGACGGCACGTCTATTTTAGTAACGGTTGTTGGCAAAAAAACGGCTGCGGGCGGTGACTTTTTCCCTTTAACCGTCAATTATCAAGAAAAAGCCTATGCCGCAGGAAAAATCCCTGGTGGATTTTTCAAACGTGAAGGTCGTCCTTCTGAACAAGAAACGTTGATTTCTCGCTTAATCGATCGCCCAATTCGTCCTTTGTTTCCAGAAGGCTACACGAACGAAGTGCAAATTATCGCTACGGTGGTGTCATTAAATCCCGAAGTTGATACTGAAATTGCAGCATTACTTGGCGCGTCAGCGGCTTTGGCAGTTTCTGGTTTACCGTTTAATGGTCCAATTGGTGCAGCTTGTGTGGGTTATCAAGATGGTCAGTATTTGCTAAATGCTTCACCTGCGACATTAAAAGAATCCGATTTAATTTTAGTTGTTGCAGGGACAGCGCACGCCGTTTTGATGGTTGAATCGGAAGCAAAATGTTTGTCTGAAGAAATCATGCTCGGCGCGGTGTTGTTTGGTCACGAACAAATGCAAACCGCGATTAACGCGATTAACGAATTTGCCGCAGCAGTAAATCGGGAAACAATCGAATGGATTGCACCCGAAACGAATCACGAATTGAACCGTTTAGTTGGCGCAATTGAAGCAGATGTCAAAGCCGCCTATTTGATTCCTGAAAAATTAGTTCGCCAAGAAAAACTCAAAGAAATTCGCACCGTGTTGATTGAAAAATTAACCGCTGATGAAATTTACGCAGAAAGCGCAGTTAAAAGTGTCATCGAACAATTAGAATATGACGTAGTTCGTAGCGCGATTTTGAATGACGGTCAACGCATTGACGGTCGTCCGCTTGATCAAGTACGTCAAATTAGCATTCGTACTGGTGTTTTACCTCGCACGCATGGTTCAGCTTTATTTACACGCGGCGAAACGCAAGCCTTAGTTGTCGCAACATTAGGCACAGCGCGTGACGCGCAAGTTATTGACGCATTGGCGGGTGAGTATAAAGAACCGTTTATGCTGCATTACAATTTCCCGCCGTACAGCGTAGGCGAAACGGGTTTTGTCGGTTCACCAAAACGCCGCGAAATCGGTCATGGACGCTTGGCAAAACGTGGTGTTTTAGCAGTTTTGCCAAATATGGATGAATTTCCGTATTCAATTCGCGTCGTGTCTGAAATAACAGAATCAAACGGTTCGAGTTCAATGGCTTCGGTTTGTGGAAGCAGTTTAGCGTTAATGGATGCAGGCGTTCCATTGAGTGCGCCTGTTGCTGGCATTGCGATGGGTTTGATTAAAGAAGGCGACCGTTTCGCGGTACTTTCTGACATCATGGGTGACGAAGATCATTTGGGCGACATGGATTTCAAAGTTGCTGGTTCTGAGCAAGGCATTACTGCGTTGCAAATGGACATCAAAATCGACGGTATTACTGCTGAAATCATGAAAAGCGCACTCGCACAAGCCAAAATCGGACGGTTGCATATTTTAGAGGAAATGAATAAAGCGTTAGCGTCCTCACGCTCTGAAATGTCTGATTTCGCGCCACGCATTATCACGTTCAAAATCGATTCAAGTAAAATTCGCGAAGTAATTGGTAAAGGCGGCGCAACAATTCGCAGCATTACCGAACAAACTGGCGCAAGCATTGATTTAACTGACGATGGCATTGTAAAAGTCGCCTCAGTCGATAAAGCGGCTGGTGAAGAAGCGCGTCGTTTAATTGAAGAAATTACAGCTGAAGTTGAAGTTGGCAAAATCTACGAAGGCAAAGTTGTTCGCTTGATGGATTTTGGTGCATTCGTCACCATTTTGCCAGGTAAAGACGGCTTGGTTCATATTTCGCAAATTTCAGATGAGCGTGTTGATAAAGTCAGTGAACGCCTGAATGAAGGTGACGTTGTAAAAGTCAAAGTGTTAGAAATTGATCGTCAAGGTCGTGTACGCTTGAGCATCAAAGAAGCAATTAAAGATGCCGACGAAAATGGCGTAATCGCTTAATTGTTAAAACGAAAAAGATTGCGAGCGACTGGCTTGCAATCTTTTTTTGTGCCAATTGATTATTACGATTGCAACTCCAAAATGTAATCTTCTAAATCCTCGATATTTTTAAGTTTGGTTTCTGAAATTGCATAGCTCTCCACCAACATCCCCGCTTTTTTTACGCTATTTTTTTCTTTAGATATTAACGGATGCCATTCTGGTAATTTTTTCCCGCCATTCAATAAACGATAAGCACACGTTCTAGGCAACCATTCATATTCTTTAAAACTTACGTCATATAACGCCAAACAATCAGGCACAAGTTTTGTGCGTTCGGCATAATTCTTACAGCGACACGTTTTTAAATCCAATAATTTACACGCCACGCTGGTGATATAAATTTCGCGTGTGTCTATGTTTTCTAATTTATGTAAACAACACTGACCGCAACCGTCGCACAACGATTCCCATTCTTCGCGTGTCATTTCAGCCAATGTTTTTGTTTCCCAAAAGTTACTTTTACTCATTCCCATAATTCCCAAACTGGTTTTACTGATATCCATTTTGTCGGTTATTAATTTCTTATGAAGGATCTCATTAATATGACCAATCAATTTGCATTTTTTAAGAGAAACCTCTAAAGATTGTTATTGGAAATAGCCAAATTTATCAAAGATTTAAACAATCACATTGTATCTATATTCAGATTTTGCTTATTTTTTTTAAGTTTTATAAAGAATAATTTCTAAAAAAAGAAAATTTCTAAACTTGGCAGGGATGTCTTTCATAACTAAATCCAAACTAAAATTAGATCTTCTTGTGGTTTTATCTATCATAACTTAATCAGAAATATGTTGCATAAACACTTCCTTAGTTTTACTGTTCTAAATATTAATCATTATCTGTATCTAAGAAAACCCTTCTATTAATACATCTACACCATGAATCTTTAATTACAGATCTACATGATGTTTAAATCAATTATTTCGGACAGAATCTAATTCATGCATTTTGAAAATCCATATATTCTCTTTATGTATTTTTTTATATCTCCTTCAATT
>CAIRCR010000398.1 GCA_903877065.1 uncultured Pseudomonadota bacterium | reverse complement strand
GGGGCTAGTCGTGTAAGAAATTGTGCCTTGCGCATGTTTTTCAGTTCGTCTAACGGCTTTAATTGCGTGTTCAATGTTTCGCATATCATTCATTGCGTCGAAAATACGGAATACATCGATACCATTCAAAGCACTACGCTCGACAAATTTATCAACAACATCGTCAGCGTAATGACGGTAACCAAGTAAATTTTGACCACGCAACAGCATTTGCTGCGGTGTTTTTGGCATTGCGGCTTTCAATAAACGCAATCTTTCCCATGGATCTTCGCCTAAATAACGAATACAGGCATCAAAAGTCGCGCCGCCCCAAGATTCGATTGACCAATAACCAATTTCGTCTAATTGAGCGCAAATCGGCAACATATCATCTATGCGAATACGCGTCGCCAAAATGGACTGATGTGCATCACGCAAAACAACTTCGGTGATTCCTAATTTTTTGGTGTTGGTAGCCATTCTTAATATCTCCTAAAATACTTGTGCAGTTCTGGCAGACGACTATTTAGCGGTACGTCGCAGGTTTCAAAGGTTTGGTCTAGTTTAATTTAGTGTTTGCTACGATATTGATGCACTGCCGCTGTAATTGCCGCAATATGGCGATTATCACTTGCAACATTCGGCACAGTGGTTATGTTGTTTGCAATATTGCTATCTTCAGGAAGATAACGCTGTATAAGCCCAGACATTACGTTAATTACAACAACAAGCATAGCTAAAAATAAAAATACAATGCCCATCCCTGCAAACATCAATTCCATGCCACTACTCATAAGTTCTGCCATGATTTCACACTCGGTAAATTATTATAATCTGTGCATTGTATTATAGTTTTTTAAAGAAACTGTAGTAATTGCGTGCGTCGTTGCGTAAATTTTAACGTGATAGTGTATGAAAATAATGGTGACCGTGATTAAACGTGAGTTAAATTTGCATTGGTGTTAAAACTCAAATCGATATTTACTTTAATACATATCGCAATTATGATGCACGCACAACGAATAATGATTTTGTTGAGCAAAAAATTTAACTCTCAACGACCAGGAAAGTGAATGGTCGTTTAAATTTTATGTGCAAAGTATGTTGCAGTTTTAACACGGAGAACATCACATGATTTTAAAAATAATGAAGCCGTTATGTTTAGCCATTTTGCTTGTCATTGCACCGTTCACTCACGCAGAAACAACGCTTGTTGCCGTTGCCTCAAATTTCACCAAACCCATGACTGAAATTACTGCTGAATTTGAAAAAGCCACAGGACACAACGCAAAATTATCGTTTGGTTCATCAGGCAAATTCGTGTCACAACTCGAAAATGGCGCACCGTTTGAAATTTTTTTAGCTGCCGACGAGAAAGCACCACTTAAATTAGAACAAGCGGGATTAGCGGTTATGAATAGTCGTTTCACTTACGCATTGGGGAAATTAGTTTTATGGTCGAATACCGAAAATTACGTCGATTCTCAAGGTGAAATTCTTAGCAAAGGTAATTTTCAACATATTTCACTTGCTGATCCAAAACTTGCACCTTATGGCGCGGCAGCTTTAGAAGCGTTACAAAATAAAAACCTGCTCGACAAATTACAGCCATTATTTGTACTCGGTGAAAACATTTCACAAACGCATCAATTTATAAGTACGGGCAACGTAGAATTAGGTTTTGTGGCGTTATCGCAAGTCAGCGAAAACGGCAAATTCACTAGCGGTTCAGGTTGGATTGTGCCACAAACGCTTTATTCACCAATCAAACAAGATGCTGTTTTATTAACACTCGGTGCAGGAAATCCAGCCGCGAAAGCGTTACTTGAGTATTTAAAATCAGCACCCGCGTTAGCCATTATCAAAAAATATGGCTACGACTTACCAAACGATTATGTTGACCCCCGCTGATTTCGCTACGCTGTTATTGACCTTTAAAGTCGCCTGTTTAGCCACGATTTTTATGTTGCTATTTGGTACACCGTTGGCGTGGTGGTTGGCGCGAACTCAGTCAAAATGGCGTGGCATTATCAACGCGGTTGTCGCATTACCGCTCGTTTTACCACCGACAGTTTTAGGTTTTTATTTGCTGATTTTATTGGGTAAAAACGGGGTTGTCGGTGAATTTACAACGTGGCTAGGCATTGGCACATTGCCTTTTACATTTACTGGATTGGTCATTGCATCGGTTTTATATTCAATGCCATTTGTTGTGCAACCGTTACAAACTGCATTTTCAAGCATTGGCAATCAACCGTTAGAAGCCGCCGCGACGTTGCGTGCGAATCCTTTAGATACCTTTTTCAATGTCGTTTTACCCTTATCTAAATCAGGATTTTTAACCGCCATAATTTTAGGTTTCACGCATACCGTTGGCGAATTTGGGGTTGTGTTAATGGTTGGCGGCAACATTCCCAATAAAACGCGCGTCGTATCGGTACAAATTTATAACCATGTCGAAGCCTTAGAATATAGCGAGGCACACCAGCTTGCAGGTGGATTGCTGGCATTTTCATTCGTTGTATTGTTAGTGCTTTACACCGTTTTAAAAACGTCACCGAACGTCAAATGAACGCTGAAATTACATCTTCAATCACCGCGCGTTTCAAACTCGATTACGGTAATTTTCAATTATCCGTCAATGTAAATTTACCCAATTCGGGAATTAGCGTTTTATTTGGACATTCAGGGTCGGGCAAAACGACGTTGTTGCGTTGTATTGCGGGTTTGCAAAAAGCAGAAAATGGTTTTTTAAAAATCAATGGCAATATTTGGCAAGACAGCGATAACAATATTTTTTTGCCCACACATAAACGCCCGCTGGGTTATGTGTTTCAAGAAGCAAATTTATTTTCACATTTGACTGTGCAAAACAATTTGAATTTTGGATTAAAACGAATTAACGCCAAATCAAACACCGAAAAATATCAACAAATTCTGAGTTTACTTGGAATTGAGCATTTACTAGATCGAATGCCTGAGCGTTTGTCTGGCGGTGAAAAACAACGTGTGGCAATTGCTCGTGCGCTAGTTTTAAATCCAGAAGTGCTACTCATGGACGAGCCGCTCGCTTCACTGGACTTCAAACGTAAACAAGAAATTTTGCCGTTTTTAAGTCGCTTAAATCGGGAATTAAATATTCCTGTTTTGTACGTTACGCATTCTCAACAAGAAGTCGCGCAACTCGCGGATTTTTTAGTCGTTTTAGAAGCGGGAAAAGTGCAAGCAGCGGGTCAATTATCGCAAACATTAAGTCGCTTAGATTTACCGCTTTCGCAAGAAAAAGAAGCGTCAACGGTTTGGAATGCGAGCATTATTGAGCATGAAGCAGAATTTCATTTAACGCGTGTGTTGTTTGAAGGTGGCTCTTTGAATTTACCTACAATAAATGCTAAAACAGGCACGCCTTTACGAGTGCAAATTTATGCGCGTGATGTCAGTATTGTTTTAGAACGTCCTAAAGCAACCAGCATTCTTAATGTGTTACCCGCAACAATTACCGCGATTGCTGAAGGTGAAAGTGGGCAAAATATTGTGCGTTTAGAAGTAGGCAGTCAACCGCTGCTCGCGCATATCACGCGCAAGTCAGTGGTCGTTTTAAACCTGAAAATTGGCACAGCTGTTTTTGTGCAAATTAAAGGCACATCAATTTTAAATTAAGCAAATTAAGAGGAATTATCATGAAAGCAAGTGCGCGTAATCAATTTGTGGGAACTGTGAGTGAAGTGCGTATCGGTGCAGTCAATGCCGAAGTTCATGTCAGTCTAAAAGGTGGCGATGTGGTTGTTGCGTCAATTACCAAAGAATCTGTTGAATCATTGGCAATTAAAGACGGTGTAAAAGTTATTGCATTAGTCAAAGCTCCACAAATTATTGTCGTGACGGATTTTGGTGGCTACAAACTTTCAGCTCGCAATCAATTACAAGGCAAAGTAACAAATGTTAAACATGGGGCTGTCAACGCTGAAGTTAATATCGAATTGAACGGCGGCGATACCGTTGTGGCAACCGTTACAAACGATAGTATTGACGTGTTGAATTTGAGCGAAGGTCAATCTGCGACGGCGGTATTTAAAGCGGGAGCAGTAATTTTGGCTGTCGCAAATTAAACCGAGTTCTGCCGTATTTTCTGAAGCAGATCAGAGCTTCATAAACATAAAAAAACCACTCACTGTCACACGGTGAGTGGTTTTTTTTGTTTAAATCACAAGACATGGTAAAAAAATAGGACTCGATAATTTCAATTGGCAATTGATGTGTCACAATGTAACTGCCTTTTGAGTTAATTTACCTGACATATAACAAAGATAGACTTCCACCATCATTTATTAAATCTTATTTTTCTGGAGTTGTTATGGGACCGCATTATTTAAATCGTTTTTTTACTCCTAAATCTGTCGCTATTGTTGGTGCGTCCGAACGCCCTGAAAGCGTTGGTTATCGATTATTACTCAATATGCAAGAAGCCGAATTTAAAGGTGGCTTGTATCCTGTCAACAATAAACGTGAGCAAATTTTAGGCTTGAAAGCCTATCCAGATTTAAATTCTGTTCCCGAAGATTTAGATTTAGTCGTTATTTCAACGCCCGCGCCAACCGTGCCAAGTGTTATGCGTCAAAGTGGTGAAAAAGGTGTTAATTCAGTCATTATCATCACAGCAGGGTTTGGCGAATTGGGCGACGAAGGCAAACGTTTACAACAAGAAGTTTTAGACATTGCACACCGCTATAACATTCGTTTGATTGGTCCAAACTGTTTGGGTGTGGCGTGTCCAAGTGGATTTTTAAACGCAACCTTTGGCGATGGCACAATTAAAGATGGCAATTTAGCGTTACTGTCGCAATCTGGTGCAGTCTGCACCGCAATTTTGGATTGGGCAAAAGCGCAAGATATTGGCTTTTCAACCGTTGTTTCAATGGGTGGCGCGGCAGATATTGATTTCGGTGAAGTGTTGGATTATTTGGCAACCGATACAAAAACAACGGGGATTTTGATGTATGTCGAAGGCATTCGTGATGCGCGTCGTTTTTTAAGCGGATTAAAAGCCGCCGCACGTTTGAAACCTGTCATTTTAATCAAATCAGGTCGTCACGAATCGGGCATAAAAGCGGCAATGTCACACACTGGCGCAATGGTTGGCGGTGACAGCGTATTTGATGCCGCAATTGAACGAGCTGGTGTGGTACGCGCTTACACGATTAGCGAATTATTTTCAGCCGCACGAGTTTTGGCGAATAATTACGATGTTCACGAAGACCGTTTAGCCATTATCACCAACGCAGGTGGTCCAGGTGTAATGAGTACAGATCGCGCCGAAGATGTTGGCATTCGCATGGCAGAACTCAGCGACAAAAGTTTGCACGCGCTAAATGAAGTTTTGCCTGTTCATTGGTCGCACGCAAATCCCGTTGATATTTTGGGTGACGCAACGTCTGAACGCTATAAACAATCTCTCGACGTGTGCTTAAAAGACGACAACATCGACGGCGTTTTGGTCATTTTAACACCGCAAGCCATGACTAATCCGACTGAAGTTGCAGAATTTATTATCGAAGGCGCAAAACACAGCAAAAAACCCGTGCTTGCCGCATGGACTGGTGGCTCGAAAGTTGAAGAAGGTCGAGCCTTATTTGCTAACAGCAACGTTGCTCATTTTAATACGCCCGAAGTTGCGGTTGATGCGTTTGGTTTTTTGGCAAATTACGCACAAAATCAAATTCTTTTAAAACAAATCCCCTCACCTTCTGATGAACGTCCCGCACCAGATGTTAAAGGCGCACGTTTAATTATTGAGCGTGTTTTAGCTGAAGGACGTGATGTTTTAACAGCACAAGAAGCAAAAGCAATTCTTGCCGCGTTTCATATTCCTGTGAATCAAACGGTTAAAGTGACCAACGCAAAAGACGCGATGATTGCCGCTGAAACATTGCGTTTCCCTGTTGTTTTAAAAATCAATATGCCTGAATTTAGCCACAAATCTGACATTGGTGGCGTGCGTTTAAATATCGGTAGCGTGGAAGACATTGCGCGAAATTTCACTGAAATGGAAAACGCGATTAAAAGCAAATATCCCGAAATCAAAGAAGTCGGCATGACTGTTGAAGCGATGTTTAAATCTGACAGTGGACGCGAATTGATGATTGGCGTGGTGCGTGATCCTGTTTTTGGTCCTGCGATTAGTTTTGGACTTGGCGGCACGATGGTTGAAATTCTCAAAGATAACGCCGTCGCATTACCGCCGCTGAATGCTTACATGGTTGAACAAATGATTGCGAAAACCAAAGCGGCGAAATATTTACAATCATTCCGTAATTTACCACCCGCAAACAAACAGGCGTTGATTGATGTGTTACTTAACGTGTCTGAAATGGTCAGTGAATTGCCCGAAATTTTAGAACTCGATATTAACCCGCTAATTGTTGATGCTCATGGCGCAATTGCGGTTGATGCACGAATCAAAGCGCAAACATCACATCAACTCAGTCGTTACGCACACATGGCGATTCATCCTTATCCGCACGAATTGACACAGCGTTATTTAAACGCAAATGGCACAAACGTCACTATTCGTCCGATTCGTCCTGAAGATGCCAAAATGGAAAAAGATTTTGTTAATCGGTTATCTGAAAAAACAAAATATTTCCGTTATCACCAAGCGTTGCAAGAACTCACTTCTGAAATGCTCGTGCGGTTTACCCAAATTGATTACGACAAAGAAATGGCGTTTGTTGCTGTGACTGACGATGCCAATATGCCAAATGAATTAGGCGTTGGGCGTTACATGGTGAATCCTGACGGGCATTCGGTTGAATTTGCGATTGTTGTCGCAGACGATTGTCAGCGTTTAGGCATTGGTTCAAAACTTATGAAAACCTTGATGAAAACAGCCAAAGAAAAAGGAATGTTGTCGTTTGAGGCAGAAGTTTTAAGTAGCAACGAACCCACATTGGAAATGGTGAAAAAACTCGGTTTTAGCGTTGAAACAATTGCGGGAACAACCGAATTAGTGCGCGTCATTAAAGATTTGCGCCAATAACAGCGGAGGACGTTTATGCAACAATTTATAAGACAACTCGCTCAAGAGAATGATTTTCAAGCCACGCGCTTATTGAAAATTTTGCGTGCAATTCAAGCACGATATTTTTACATTCCAAAGGCGGCGATTGAGCAATTGGCGTTAATGCTAAATATTTCGCGCACCCAAATTCAAAACGTGATTGAGTTTTACAGTTTTTTTCATCTTGAACCGCGTGGACAATTCGACATTTTAATCAGCAATTCAATTACTGATTTGATGGTTGGGCAAGCGGAATTGATTAACTATTTTGCTGAAAAATTGGGTGTGAAAATCGGTGAAGTGCGTGCTGATGGCGTGGTCAGTTTAAATAATACTTCTTGCACTGGAATGTGTGATCAGTCACTTGCGGGTTTAGTGAACGGTTACGCGATTACACATTTAACAAAATCGCGCATCGACGAAATCGTTGAAAACGTGAATAAGCAACTGCCGTTAGACCAATGGTCACGGGACTTTTTCAAAGTTGAAGACAACATTATCAAATCGGGTTTGTTGTTGAACGAAACGCCAATTAAAGGCGCGGCAATCAAAGCGACTTTTGCACGCGGCTTGATGGAAACATTAACCGAAGTTGAAAAATCAGGTTTGCGTGGACGTGGTGGCGCAGGTTATACAACCGCTTGGAAATGGAAATATTGCCGTGAAGAAAACGCCGACCAACGTTACATTATTTGCAACGCTGACGAAGGTGAACCTGGCACATTTAAAGACCGCGTGATTTTGAATGCTTACGCGGATTCAGTTTTTGAAGGCATGACCGTGGCGGCGGCGATTATTGGCGCGACGCAAGGTTTCATTTATTTGCGCGGCGAATATCTACATTTGTATGAAAAACTCGAAGCGATTTTAGTTGAACGTCGAGCGGCGAATTTACTCGGCAAAAACATTCTGCAAAACGGTTTTGATTTCGATATTGAAATTTGTTTGGGAGCGGGAGCTTACATTTGCGGTGAAGAATCAGCGTTAATTGAATCGCTTGAAGGCAAAGCGGGCATTCCGCGTAATCGTCCGCCATATCCCGTTATTAGCGGCTATTTAAACAAACCGACTTCCGTGAATAACGTAGAAACCTTTTTAGCGGCAGCAAATATCGCTATTCATGGTGGCGAATGGTTTGCGGCTTTCGGCACAGCAAAATCGAAAGGCACAAAAATTCACAGCATCAGCGGTGATTGTGCAAAACCTGGCATTTATGAATATCCATTCGGTGTAACAGTTCAAACGATTTTGGACGATTGTGGCGCAACGGACGTTTTAGGCGTTCAAATAGGTGGACCTTCGGGAACGTTTATTTCTAATGACGAATTTCAACGCAAAATTGCGTTTGAAGATTTAGCGACGGGCGGCTCGTTTATTGTGTTCAACAACAGCCGCAACATTTTGGACATTGTTCACAATTTCAGCCATTTCTTCGCGCATGAAAGTTGCGGATTCTGCACACCGTGCCGCGTCGGAACGTCGTTACTCAAAAAACAAATCGATAAAATTGTTGAAGGTCACGGCAGCGCAGGCGACATTGTCGCGTTGGAAGAATTATGTCAGTTGATTAAAAATTACAGTCACTGCGGATTGGGTCAAACCGCCGCGAATCCTGTGTTGACGACGCTCGAACGTTATCCTGAAATTTATCAAAGTATGCTGAAAAAAATCAGTTATGAACCTGGTTTTGATTTGGACAAATCTTTAGAAACCGCACGACGCTTGGCGAATCGTGACGATGCAGCGGCGCATCTGGCGCAAGTGGAGGAATAAATTATGAATAAATCCATTGTGATTGACGGCAAAAATGTGCCGTTTGAAGACGGGCAAACCATTATGCAAGCAGCGACGGCGGCAGGCATTTACATTCCGCATTTGTGCCACAACCCTGATTTTACGCCACACGGCAGTTGCAAATTGTGTACGGTGAAAGTCAATGGGCGTAATTGCTCGGCGTGTACGTTTCCCGCGTCTGAAGGTCAAAATATCACTAACGTCACTCAAGAATTAAACGACGACCGTGAAAAAATTACACAAATGTTGTTTGTTGAAGGCAATCATTTCTGCCCATCGTGCGAAAAAACGGGAAATTGTAATCTTCAAGCGGTCGCTTATCATTTAGGCATGACGGACAATCACTTCCCACATTTCTTTGAAAATCGTGAAGTCGATGCCTCGCATCCTGACGTGATGATTGATCACAATCGCTGTATTTTTTGCACACTTTGCGTGCGTGCTAGTCAACAAGTCGATGGCAAAGACGTGTTTGCAATTAGCGGACGCGGCATTGACAAACGTTTGGTTGTCAATTCTGAAAGTGGTTTGTTGAAAGATTCGGATTTAGAAGCGACCGATTGCGCGGCGCATATTTGTCCGACAGGCGCGATTTTAATTAAACGCACGGGCTACAAAGTACCGATTGGACAACGTATTTATGATCACTCGCAAATTGATACCGTGACGTTAGCCAATGAAGGAGCAAGCCATGACGAATAAAAAAGTAAAAGTGGCAACGGTTTCACTCGCGGGTTGTTTTGGTTGCCATATGTCGTTTTTGGATTTGGACGAGCGACTTGTTGATTTGGTCGAACATATTCAATTTGACCGCTCACCGCTTACAGACATTGAACATTGCAGTTCTGATTGTGATATTGGTTTAATTGAAGGCGGTGTGTGTAATTCTGAAAACGTCCACACGTTGCGCGAGTTTCGCAAAAATTGCAAAATCCTTGTAGCCGTCGGCGCGTGTGCGATTAACGGCGGTTTGCCAGCCATGCGAAATCACATCAGTTTGGAAGATTGCTTGAATGAATCCTACGTTGATGGCATTGGTGTTGAAAATGCTCAAATTCCAAGCGACGTTGAATTACCATTATTGCTCGACAAAGTTCACCCGATTCATGAAGTGGTCAAAATTGATTATTTTCTGCCAGGTTGTCCGCCGTCAGCCGATGTCTTTTGGAAATTTTTGACTGATTTACTTGCAGGCGTTGAACCCTCTTTGCCTTATGAATTAGTGCATTTCGATTAAATTTTAAAAAATAACGTTTAAAAACCGCCTTTTTTTCACAAGAATCAGGCGGTTTTTTACTGTTTTAACACGATAAAAAGGTGGCTGAAATGTGTGGAATTTGTGGATGTAGCAATCCGAGTGGAACTGGAAAATTTAGTGCTGTCGAATCGTCAAAAGTGAATTTATTTATGCCGCACAATCATGGGCATGAACAACACAGTCACGCCGATAATCAACGGCTAATTCAGGTTGAGCAAGATTTACTGAGTAAAAATAATGGGTACGCGGCAGAAAATCGGACATATTTTCAAAAGCACGGTATTTTTGCGTTGAATTTGGTTTCAAGTCCAGGTGCTGGCAAAACGACGTTGTTGGTCGAAACCATTAAAATTTTGAAAGATAGCTTTCCGATTGCTGTGATTGAAGGCGATCAACAAACCGAACACGATGCAAATCGTATTCGTGCAACGGGTGTTCCTGCGTTGCAAATCAACACGGGTCGCGCTTGTCATTTAGATGCACATGGCATTGGTCACGCGGTTCAAAAATTAGGTGTGAAAGCGAATAGCTTTTTAGCGATTGAAAATGTGGGGAATTTGGTTTGTCCGTCGTCATTTGATTTGGGTGAAGCGCATAAAATTGTTGTGCTTTCTGTCACGGAAGGCGACGACAAACCATTGAAATATCCCGATATGTTTCACGCCGCTGACCTGATGATTATTAACAAAATTGATTTATTGCCTTACGTTGATTTTGATGTTGAACGTTGCATTGATTTTGCACGGCAAGTGAATCCAACAATTGAAATTTTGCAATTATCGGCAACAAAACACGATAATTTTTCAGCGTGGACAGATTGGCTTATCGTGAACCAAAAAAACGTTTCAATTTAGTCGGCGTACAACTGCCCCAATGCTAAACCACCATCATTTGGTGGCACGTTTTGATGGCAAGAAACTGAAAAATTGGCAGACGTTAAATCGGAAAAAACAGTTTCAGTGAGCAACGCATTTTGAAAACAGCCGCCACTTAAAACGATGTTTTGTTGATTCGCACGCTTGGCAATTTCAACACTGATTTTCGCCAAAGAATTATGAAATTTCGCCGCGCAATAATTTGTCGGCTGTGTTTGTTTATCAATTAAAATCCCTTCAATCATTATTTGCCAATCAATAATCAGCGGCATCGTGTCACTGATTTCAAAATCATAAAAATCTGTCGTTTCAAATGACGCGGCGCAATTTTCAAGCAATGTCGCCGCGTGTCCTTCGTATTGATTGATGTGACAAATTTCTAATAAATTCGCAACAGCATCAAATAAACGTCCAACACTGCTGGTTTTTGGGCAATTTAATTGTTTGCTTAACGCCATTTTCAACAGATTCTTTTCAGTCGTAGAAAAATTAACTGCAAACTTTTCAAAAGCCGCTTCGCCATAAATTTCAAACAATAAAGCTAACGCGGCACGTCGTGGCTCTTGAATAGCTTTAAAACCACCAACCAACGAAAATGTGCGAAAGTGTGCGAAACGTTCAAAACCGTGTTTGTTAATTAGCAAAAATTCACCGCCCCAAATCGTGCCGTCCAAACCAAATCCCGAACCATCCCAAACAATGCCCAACACTGGCGGTTGCAAATTATTTTCTGCCATGCACGAAAGCGCGTGGGCGTAATGATGCTGAACGGCGTGTTTTTCGATGTTTAAATTTGCGACAAATTGCGTACTCACATAATCGGGATGCAAATCGTGCATCACTTTCAACGCTTTAAAACCGTAAAATTGTTGCAAATCGTCGAGCGTAATTTGAAATTGTTGGCGCGTGCTTTCTGAATCTAAATCACCCAAATGTTGACTTAAAATCACTTGATTTTTGTGACTAATCGCAACCGTATTTTTCATTTGTCCGCCGACTGCAAATTTGCCGCTTTCAAAAATTGGAATTTTTGTTGGTAACGGCGCAAAACCTCGCGCACGACGTAAAAGCGTTATTTTGTGATTGATCACACGAACAATTGAATCATCTAACGGACGCAAAATGGGGCGATTGTGAGTCAAAAAATAATCTGCAATATCTGCTAAATTTTTTAAAGCTTGCACGTTGTCGATACAAATGGGTTCGTTAGCGCGATTGCCGCTAGTGGCAACGACAGGCAAACCAAAATCGCGTAACAACAAATGATGCAACGGTGAATAAGCGAGCATGACACCGAGTAATTTTTGTTCATGTGCGACAGCTTGGGTGATTGCGATAGTTTCATTGCGTTTTAAAAGTACAATTGGCGCGGCGGGTGACATTAAAGCCGTTTGTTCAAATTCGCTAATTTCACAAATTTTTTGCGCTTCACTTAAATTTTCAACCATCAACGCAAAGGGTTTCATCGGGCGTTTTTTTCGTTCGCGTAATCGTTTGACGGCTTCTTGATTTGTGGCATCAACCAACAACTGATAACCACCGATTCCTTTGATGGCAACAATTTTTCCCGCTTTCAATTGTGCAACGGCTCTTTTTAAAGCGGCATCTTTTTGGGCTAAAACAGTTCCAAATTCGTCTAAAAAACTAAGTTGAATGCCGCACGTCGGGCAAGCGATTGTTTGAGCATGAAAACGGCGATTATTCATGGTTTGATATTCGCTCTCGCATTCAGAACATAAAACAAATTCTGCCATGCTGGTGTTTTTACGGTCATAAGGTTGGCGCGTTGTGATGCTGTAGCGTGCGCCACAACTGCAACAACTGGTGAATGGATAACGAAAATAACGACTTTCTGGGTTAAAAATATCGGCAATACATTCGGGACACGTCGCAATATCAGGCAACGAAAACGCAGAGGTTTGAGAATCGACAACACTCGAAATAATTTGAAAATCGGTGTGATTTTGTAGCGGTTGCGCGGTGATGGTTACATCCTGAATTTCAGCAAACGGGGGCAATTCGTTTTGAAGTGAGTTTAAAAATTGTTGTTGTTGAATGGCTGAACCTTCGATTGACATCAATACGCCCGAAGACGTGTTTTTAATCCAACCCTTTTGAAAAAAACGTGTTGCCAAACGTGCCACAAATGGACGAAATCCAACACCTTGAACAATGCCTTGAATTTCAATTTGTGAATGAACGTGCATTAACGTTTCATCAATTCGATAACGTCTTTTAACAAACTTATTTCTGTTCGCAATTGTTCAATGGTTTCGTCTTTGTGGTTAATCGTCATGTGCAGTTTTTGAATTTCAAAACCAATTTCAGCAGATGAACCAATGACGTTGCAACCGTGATTATTTCCATTGTCGCTAATTAGATAAACATTTCTACCGTCGGACATCAGTTCAAGTACATCAATGTCTAATTCTTGAGCGATTCGTTTCAATTTTGAGATTTTCGGATTTGTTTCGCCGCGTTCGATTTTGGAATAACCATTTACCGACATATTCAATTTCGTTGCCATTTCTTCTTGTGACCAATTTTTGGACTCGCGCATTGAACGTATTTTTTCCTGAAT
>CAIRCR010000397.1 GCA_903877065.1 uncultured Pseudomonadota bacterium | reverse complement strand
GAAACCAAAAAATCGCTTTCTTGTTGATACATTTCAATGTTTTTTTGGGTGTAACCCGATAAATCATGACCTAACGTGCTGCTATAAGCGTAACTAAAACCGCCGTATAAATTGCTGTCTTGAATTAACTTTAGCGAACCTTCTAAATGTGGTTTTGCACTAAATTCCCAAAAAGAATCGGTTAAATTTGCTTTTGCTACGCCACCAGATTGATTGTTTATGTCACCAAATAATGCGGTTTGAAGCTGAAAACCCGTAGATAACGAACCGTAATCACCTTCGTAAAGCGAATACTCCGCAAAGGTAAGCGGTGTAAACGTAGCTAAAAAAATACTGGTAAAAATTCGACGCATAATTTGTACTTTCATGGTGTTTGATATTTGTGCAAAACGGACTGAAGCGTTATTTATGGCTGGCTCAATGCCGTAAGCCACGTTAATTCCTTTTCTGAAAATCCAGCCGCTAAACGTAATTCATGATTGAAATTAGCTTTCAAATTGCCGCCTTTTTCAGCGTAATAATTCAGCAGTAAAGTTTGATAATGCGTTTCAGAGTTCAAATTTTTTTCAGCGCAAAAAATTTTAAACCACTTTGAACCCAGCGCAACGTGACCCACTTCGTCATTCAAAATTCGCGTCAATATGTTCACTGCATCATCGTCACCGAGTTGTTTAAATTTTTCAATTAACGGCGGCGTAACGTCCAAACCGTGTGCTTCCATATTTCTCGGCACGAGCGCCACACGTTTTAATAAATCTGACGCGGTATATTGTGCCAAATCCCACAAGCCGCTGTGTGCTGGCAAATCGCCGTAATCGGTATCAAACGTTTGCAATTTTTTTCGCAATAACGAGAAGTGTTGTGCTTCCTCGTCAGCAACACGCAACCAATCACGATAAAATTCTTCTGGTAAGCCACGAAAACGGTAAACAATATCCCATGCCAAATAAATTGCCACAAACTCAACGTGAGCAATCGCATGAAAAAAAGCCGCCAAACCCGCTGGTGTGTGAAATTTACGTTTTGGCATTTCACGAGGAGGCAGTAAAAGTGGACGTTCTGGAAATTTTACATTTTCAATTGGACGCACCAAATTTAACGATTCAAACGTTAATTCACCGTTTGTTGCGTGTTGTTGTGCTTGATGCGTCAACGTCAATAATTCATTACGATTGCCACAATGCAAAGCCGTTTCTGCAAAATCAAAAACAGAATGCACTTTAGTACGCGGCAATAAAGGCTTGTAACAACGTCGCCGCATTTGCCATGCCGTGATGTAGATTTTCTTCGATTTCAGCCATTGTGATTTCGCCCGCTGTTTTGCCCGCGCCCCAATTTGCCATAACCGCTAACGCCGCGTAATCCATACCAATTTCTTTTGCTAAAACGGCTTCGGGCATTCCTGTCATGCCAACTAAATCACAACCGTCACGCTCCATTCGTGCAATTTCAGCAGATGTTTCTAAACGAGGACCTTGAGTGCAACCGTAAGTGGCAATCGGACTGATTTTTACATTCGCCGTTGCCGCCGCTGTAATCAATTTAGCGCGTAATTTTTGGCTGTAAGGATATGAAAAATCAATATGTGTCACATTGCCGTCGTTGCCATCGAAAAACGTGTGTTCGCGTGAATAAGTGTAATCAATAATTTGATCGGGAATGGCGAGTGCCGCAGGAACCATTTCTGCCGTAATTCCACCCACTGCCGCAACCGCAATAATGTCTTGAACCCCCAAATGTTTTAACGCCCACGCATTGGCGCGATAGTTAATTTTATGTGGTGGAATTGCGTGCGGATTGCCGTGACGCGCCAGAAAAATTACGCTTTTGTTTTGAATTTCACCGATTAAAAACTCTGCCGACGGATTGCCGTAAGGCGTGTTAACGGCTTCGCGGCGTGTGATATTTAATGCCGCAAGTTGACTTAAACCTGTACCGCCAATAATTGCTAATGTTGTCATGATATTCTCTGAAAATAATATTTGATGTGTTGAATTGAGTGAATGAGAAGTTACAAATTCAAATCCGATAAACTTGCATAATCATCTGGACGCGGCGTTTTAAATTCCCAACGAAACAACCGTTCACTTTCTAAAATTGCCAAATCGTTGATGCTCGCGTGACGTTTTTGCATCAAACCTTGGTCGTTAAACGCCCAATTTTCATTACCGTAAGAACGAAACCACTGCCCCTGCGCGTCGTGCCATTCATAAGCAAATCGCACGGCAATTTGATTATCGTGAAAAGCCCACAATTCTTTGATTAGGCGGTAGTCCAATTCGTGCGCCCATTTACGCTGTAAAAATGCGGTGATTTGCTCACGCCCTTGCAAAAATTCGACACGATTTCGCCACTGACTATCGACACTGTACGCGAGTGCAATTTTTTCAGGTGCTTGTACATTCCACGCATTTTCAGCGGTGCGTACTTTTTGTGCCGCAGTTTCAGCGGTGAACGGTGGAAAGGGTGCTCTTGATTCGTTTTGAATAGTCATAATGGACACTTGTTGTTTAATTTTTAATTGAGGTTATGAGCCAATGAAGAATAACCAATGGCTTACAGAAAAACAACCTGCCGCCGAAGTCATTAACTTCGTTAAACATGGCGCATTCCATAAAGATTAAATTATTCATCGCTATAGCTCCTCGATTTTAAATTCACTATAGCCTTCATAGTAATAACTCACATCAATTCCTTTCATAAACAGCGCACGGTCATCAATTTCATAGGTGGGTGCTTGCTTGAGCAGGACTTTAATTTCAATGTCTTTCACCACACTGCGCTGCATCGCTGATAGATAATCATCTTTGTCTACCAAATTCCAATCAATCACCTGTTTGATTTTTGTTTTGATTATGAGGTCAAGCCAAATACGAGTTGCGCGTCCGTTACCTTCACGAAAAGGGTGAGCAATGTTCATTTCGACATATTTTTCGATGATTTCGTCAAAATTGCTTTGCGACATCTTGTCGATATGCTCTAGCGATGGCTTTAAATACATTAACGGTGCAAAACGAAAGTTACCTTTAGCGATATTCACATCACGGATTTTGCCTGCAAAGTCATAAATATCTTCAAACAAATAGGCATGAATAAAAGAAAGTCCTGCGAATGTGCCGACTTCTACGTTGTTAATATCACCCGAATCAAAAAGCTGTTTAGCTTTTCGCTTACTGATTTTTTCTTCTGCTCTCGCAAGTTCAACTTGATGAGTGATATTGAATTTGTTTTCTAAAAT
>CAIRCR010000396.1 GCA_903877065.1 uncultured Pseudomonadota bacterium | reverse complement strand
TTTCTTTAAAGCCATCGCGCTTTGCTTTGCCATCACCAGCAGTTGTAATCCCGCGCCATCAATTTCGCTCACCTTGGTTAAATCAACCCCTAGCTCATCATTAGTAAGCAACCCGCCAAGAATCTTGTCTTTCAATTCTGCCACGGTGTAAATAGTCAATTCACCTTCAATAACAATACGATTGTTTTGTTGTTCGCTTGCCATACGTTGCTCCTGTGTTTACCCGCGTGAAATTCTCTAAACACCGCGTCGCACTCTGCGTCGTGGAAAAATTTGATTTATGCCATCACAAGTTGTGCGACTGCCGCCATGAGTTGTGGTGGCTGAAAAGGTTTAACAATCCATGCTTTTACGCCAGCCGCTTTTCCTTCAGCCATTTTTGACGCATTACTTTCGGTGGTCAGCATCACAATTGGCGTAAATTTATAAGCGGAGAGCTTTTTTGCTTCTTTCACAAAGGTAATGCCATCCATATTGGGCATATTTACGTCGCTGATAATGAGATGAATTTTTGTGCCGTTTAATTTACTCAAGGCATCTTTACCATCTTCGGCGAGAATGACTTCATAACCTTCGCGTGCCAAGGCTGTTTTCATCACTTGCCGAACAGAAGCGGAATCGTCTACAAACAAAATAGTCTTTGCCATTGTTTAAATCCCTCAGAAAAATGTGATTGTGGTTGCGTTTGTATCAATGCTCGTATTTGAATTTTTGTGGGCTGAAAGCTGTTCTTTCATGGTGTATGTGTTGGTCAATTCGTCTAACCATTGCTCAACATTCATGGAATGAGGGGACTCTGAACTGTTTTCTTCGTTGTTAAAGTCGTTTAAATGCTGTTCGAGCTTGTTCAAATCCGCACAGACCAAAGTGAGAATTTGACTGACACGATCTTGGAATTGCAAGTTGACAAAAACATCGGCTATTTCGTTGTTGATGGCGTTATTTTCGTTACGCAATTGTTCAGCCGAATCCGTTAATCCAGCGGCGGCATGGGTAAAGTGCATCAATACTGTCGCAATAATATGTTCGGCGTTATCCAACGTTTTTTTGTCTTGCAAGGCGAATTTATGGGAAATCGTCAACGTGTCGTCGATTGCCACGTTGACTGAATTGACTGTTTCGGTCATTTTTTTACCGATGTCACCCGACAAATAGGCTAATTTACGCACTTCATCAGCAACAACGCTAAAACCATGACCCGCATCGCCCGCGCGTGCGGATTGAATAGCGGCATTCAGTGCTAGTAAATTGGTTTGATTGGCGATATTACTCACTTCTGCCGCCATTTTGCTGAGTTGCTCAGTGAAAGCAGATAACGCTTCGATGGCGTGCAACATTTTTCCTTTTTCTGCCAACGACGCACTTAACGCTTTGGTTATACTGCTTAATTCCATCTGGCTGTTTTCTAACAGTTCAACAATGCCGCTGTGTGAATCGTGACTGCCCATTGTATTTTGCGATGCAATCACAGCGGCATCGAGGCGTTGTGACAAGGCATCAAAACGTTGCGCTAAATTAGCCACGGATTCTTCCGTGTGTTCTTTTGCCATCTCAATTTGGTTTGACCAAATGGGTAAAACTTGTTGGCATAATAAATCAAGTCCAACAATACCTGACGATTGCGATTCATGGCTTATGGCTTCTTGTGCATCAACGTAGCCAACAAACGCATCAACAAGTTGGGCTAAATCTGCAATGTGAGTTTCAACAGAAGTGGGTTTGGCAGGAGATGTTTTTTTGAGGGTGGCGAGTGATTTATTTGGCTCGCCGAAATGATTTGATAATTTATCGAAACGTTGCAATACATCAATCAATAACGTTTCGATATGATGCCGCTCCGTTTCAACTTGATTAGCGCAAAAACTGACTAACGCTTCGCTTTGTGTTTGCTGCAATGTTTCTATTTTCTGCTCATAATCTTGCTGAAAATGATCAGCGCAACTTTGCTCGACAGTTTGCAGCAACATTCGATAGTCATTCTGACTCCAAAAGTGCAAGCCGATAGTCAAAACAACAAAGCAAGCCGCAAGAATAAAACCACTTACGTTAAAACCTGTTGAAGCAATAAAACCTAACGCACCACATACACCAGATACGAACAAGGGATATGCCCCATAATTATTTTGATAACAATTCAGTTCTTTCATAGTGCAATTCCATTGATTGATTCAAAGAATTTAAACAATCACCGAAAAAATACATTCGCAACGGTCAATTGGATAGTATGTTTCAGATTAAATTCATGCAACTATTTATTTCGTATCGTATTTTTATTTTGAGGCATTTAAAAAGAATGCTAGTCTTAAACAATTACATTTTTCAAATGCTCAGAGTTGAAACGCCTCCCATAAACAAAAAAGCCCGCTTTGTAGTACGGGCTTGAAACATTCAGCTCTTAGGAGATATGAAATGTTTATAGTATTGAAACCAATTGAATTGTATTTTTCATTGCAATCAGGTTCTAAAGTAAGCCATTTCAATCGCTAAATTTCGTGTTTGGTCACTTAACGATTCTGCCGCCGCTGCAATTTCCTCAACCAACGCCGCATTTTGTTGCGTCACAGTGTCCATGTGTAAAACCGCCGAGTTGATTTGTTCAATCCCCGCGTTTTGCTCAATGGATGCTAATGTAATATCAGACATTAGAACCGTTACCTCGTGAATGGAATTGACAATATCGCTTATGGTTTTTCCTGCTTGTTCAACTTGTTTGCTACCACTTGAAATACGTTCAACCGAATCATTGATTAAGCGTTTAATATCATTTGCCGCATTCGCGGAGCGTTGAGAAAGGTTTCGAACTTCGGTTGCCACAATGGCAAAGCCACGTCCTTGTTCACCTGCTCTGGCGGCTTCAACCGCCGCATTTAACGCAAGAATGTTGGTTTGAAATGCAATGTCATCAATCACGGAAATAATATCAACGATTTGATGTGATGACGTATTGATGCTGAACATGGTAGTGACAACATCATTAACCACATCAACGCCTGAACTCGCTGTATTGGCGGCATTGGACGCTAATTGATTAGCATATCTTGCATTGTCGGTATTGAGTTTTACCGCCACTGATAATTCTTCCATACTCGCAGCTGTTTGTTGCAAACTAGCGGCTTGCTTTTCCGTACGATGTGCTAAATCCACATTGCCTGCTGAAATTTCTTTTGATGCGCTGGCAATTACGTCACCAGTATCTTGAATTTCACTAATCATACTTTTTAAATTCTCAACGGTGGTGTTTATTCCTACTTTTGTTGCCGCAAATGCACCAACATAGTCATTTTCAATGGTTTGGGTTAAATCTCCTTTTGCGAGTGCTTGAGAAACACGCAATACATCATTCAAACTTTTTTCCGTTGTGGTAAACAATTGATTTATCAATTCAGCTAAACGCTTTCCGTAGCCGACTTTGCCTGTCATCGTCATTTTGACGCTAAAATCACCACAATCTGCGCCTGAATAAACAATGCCATCAATTTCTTCAATTAAGTTGTTTAACGCGTCAACGGTTTCATTGACGCTATCTTTTGTTTTTTCAAAAGCCCCTTGATAATTCCCCGTCATTTTCTGACTTAAATCACCATTCGCTAGTGCGTGGGCAACGTGAATGACTTCATTTAAGGTTTCGTTGATAGTGTCTAGCGATGAATTCATGCCCGTTTTGATTTGATTAAAATCACCCTGAAATTCGCCTTCAACACGCGAGGACAATTCCCCCTGTGCGACATCTTTCATAGTGAAATTGACGCTGACAATGATGTTACTTAATGCAACACGCATTTTGTCAATGGAATAAAGCAAACTGCTTTTATCTCCCGATTTCAATGTGACGTTGAATGCCAAATTGCCGCTGGAAATTTCTTTCACAACCTTTGCCGCGTAACTGGGTTCGCCCCCTAATTCATTCATCAACCGCTGTATAATCATGGTGAAACCGATAAAAGAAGTCAGTCCAACTCCCGCGATTAACGAAACAAACATACTTATCATGGAAACGTTGTAACGATGCTGCGCCGCATCGTATTCTTCTTCTGCCACTTTCAGTTGCACGTCAATGAGTTCGGAAAATTTGCCACTGATGGGATCAATAGCTGGATATAAGTCATTGATGGTGAAATCTGTAATCGCCGCCAAATCATTTTGTTTTAGGATGCTTTTCAGTTTATCTACTTTGAATTGCGTGGATTGAAATAACGGTGTGATTTCAGCTACTAATTTTTCTTCCTGCTCAACCAGCACCGTTGAAAGATAGGCTTTCCATTTCTCTTGAATAATCCGTTCTGCGTCATCCACATTTTTAATCGCTTCTTGCCATGAAATATTGCCATTTCTGACTTTGTGCGAGGTATCAACGATATTGACTGCGTACATATCGGCAATCACCTTTAAATCTCTGAGCGGTATCACTCTATCTGCATACACCGTGTGCAAGCCATCATTGGCGAGTTTCATACCAACTAAACCCACAACACTCAAAAAAATAGAAAGAATGGTCATGACACCAATTAACAAAAATAAACGTGTCTTTACAGTATAGTTATTAAGCATTTCTTATCTCTGTATAAAAATAAAAATAAAAATAAAAATAACGGTTATACCATTCAAAGCGTTTTAAAATTTGCCACCGTCACCGTCAGTTTACGCGCTTCTGCTTCCAATAATTCCGCGCTTGCCGCCGCTTCTTCGACTAATGCCGCATTTTGCTGTGTCACATCATCCATTTGGGCAATTGCCTGATTGACTTGCGAAATACCAAAACTTTGTTCAACCGAAGCCGACGTGATTTCAGTCATAACCGTCGTCACACCTTGAATAGCAAACACAATTTCTTGCATCGTTTTACCCGCTTGTGCGACAAGCTGACTGCCATCGTCTACTTTATCAACGGAATCACCAATCAAACTTTTAATTTCACCAGCCGCCGCAGCGGCACGTTGCGCTAAATTTCGTACTTCAGTTGCAACAACGGCAAAACCGCGACCTTGTTCACCCGCACGAGCCGCTTCAACCGCCGCATTCAAAGCCAAGATATTTGTTTGAAAGGCAATGTTGTCGATAACAGAAATAATTTCGACCACTTTGCGTGACGATTCGTTAATGCTTTCCATTGTTTTGACAACCTCATCAACAACAGTGCGACCTTTTTCAGCAATCATCGTGGCGTTCACAGCAAGTTGATTCGCGTGTTTTGCATTTTCGGCGTTGTGCTGAACGGTACTTGTCAGCTCCGTCATGCTCGCTGCGGTTTCTTCTAAACTGGCGGCTTGTTCTTCGGTGCGTTGTGACAAATCATTGTTGCCCGCTGCAATTTCTTTCGCACCTGAATTGATGCTCTCTGAGGCGGCTTGAATTTGATGTACGATTTCAGTGATATTTTCAACGGTTAAATTTGCGTCATCTTTTAATTGACCAAATGTGCCTAAATAATCGCTCGTAATTTTTTGAGTTAAATCACCATTCGATAAGGCTTTTAAGACAGACGCAATTTCAGCCAAACTGCTTTCGTTGGTTTGCATCAACTGGTTAATACCGCCGCCTAAATCTCTTAGCGTTCCTTCTTTGTCATCAATACGAATGCGCTTACTAAAATTGCCTTCTCCTGCGGCAACAACAATGTCAGTGACTTCTTGTTGAACAGCGGCTTCTGCGGTGTGGTCGTACCATTCGGCAACGGTGCCTAAACGTTTGCCATTTTCGTCAATAACGGGATTAGCAAACACCACCATATTTCGACCGCCCAATAACATATGAGCTTGATATTTTTTATTTAAAGCACCGAGTACTGCACGTTGATGAGCTGGATTGACATGGAAATAGTCGATATTTACGCCAATTAACTTTTTGCTATCAAATGCAGGTAATTGATTACGAATAGCCTCTTCATTGTCACTCAACGTTTTAATAACGGATTTATTCGCATAAACAATAGTTAAATTATTATCAGCAATCATCACACCCGTACTGACATTATCGAGTGCGACTTTGACGCGCATAATTTCGTCTTTCAACTTATCTTTTGCCATCGCTTTCGTCAAAATTTGATACTGCATCATTTTTAAATGCGCCATCAAACTGTTTCTATTATCGTTTTGGAGATGAATAGAATCGTATTTGCCATCTGCAATTTTTTTCGCCAATATGACTAATTCCCTAGGTTCCGCGCCTAACTGGTTAAGAATACCTGCATGAATAACAACTGTGAACGCGACCGCTAAAAAAACGCTAAGAATAAAAACAGTCCACAATCCGAAGCGATATTGATCAATTACAGATTTTGTTTGTTCCTTGTCATTTTCGTTATGAACATATACCACATTCATCAATTCATTCATTGCTGATCGGTAGTTTTGATAACTACTGTGTATTTTTATCATGCTCAAAGACACGGCTGGTGAATTTCCAGATTGAAACGCGGGAATAAATTGCTGCTGCACTTCAGTGTAAAAGACTTGTGCATCTTTGTACGTTCTATCCAAAATCGTAGGTTTTAATTCTTCACCGTTTTTCCAATATTCGTGAGTTTGCCAGTATTCGTGGCGCGTTTCATAATCGGATTTTAATTTTGTTAACTGTTGAATTAGTTTGTTTATTTCAGTTATATCAGTGGTTTGTGCTAACTGAAGTACCACATTATATGATTCAACAATATATTCCGATGGCGGCAAGATGTCGGCAATCAAATCTTTACGCTGTTCCATATCCTGATAAATCGAACCTCCCACGTCTAACATTTGCGTAACTTTCAATGTTGTCACGCCAAACAAGGCAAAGCCTGTAATTAGTGTGATTAAAATAATCGCAAAGCGAGTTTTAACTGTCATTCGTTGTGTAGCTTCTGTCATATACATAATTGGTTATTTCTTTTTGTGAGGTTGGCGATAATTGAAAAATTTATTTTTCGCTGTAAAACGATGAAGGAGCGGATTCGGACATAACGTCCATGAGTTCGTATAACTGCTCTTCTTCTCTTTCTGAAGATAAGCCAATTGCAACCTCGGAAACATAAAAAAACATTCCGACTAACATTGATAAAAGGGACAGCACAAAAATAAGTGTTGCTACGACAAAGGCTTGAGGCACATACAAAGTGAGTCCAAGTGCTAAACACGTTATCATCGTTCCTGCAATGCCAAGTAACGTACAAAAAAAAGCATTTTTGATTTTAGTGGCACGATTTTCAATGGATTTGATTTGTGCTTGTAAGATTAAAACTTCCTGTTTTTTTCCCGCCATTTTCGCGGTATGTTTTTCTTTGTGAAAGGCTCTTAACCTTGTCACTATGCCCATTAAGCGAACATTTATAGATAGCACCAAAAGTCCCGCTGCGGAAATAAAAATCGCAGGTGCGACGAATGTTTGAAAAAGTTCTAAATTAGTCATAAGTCGTACCTGTTTAATTTCAACGTGTTTTTGTAAAAATTTTAGTTTAAGCGGTTCTAAAATTCGCCACTGTTATAGACAATTTCCGCGCTTGATCTTCTAACGATTCCGCGCCTGCTGCGGCTTCTTCAACTAATGCGGCGTTTTGTTGTGTTACGTCATCCATTTGGGCAATTGCATTATTGACTTGAGCAATACCAGCACTTTGTTCGACGGAAGCGGACGTAATTTCAGCCATAATCGTCGTCACACCTTGAATGGAATTTACAATTTCTTGCATTGTTTTTCCTGCTTGTCCAACAAGTTGACTGCCATCACTGACTTTTTCAACAGAATCGCCAATCAAACCTTTAATTTCACCCGCCGCAGCTCCTGCGCGTTGCGCTAAACTTCGCACTTCTGTTGCAACGACAGCAAAACCACGTCCTTGATCCCCTGCTCTTGCGGCTTCAACTGCGGCATTCAGTGCGAGAATATTGGTTTGAAATGCGATGTTATCAATAACTGAAATAATTTCGACCACTTTGCGTGATGATTCGTTAATGCTTTCCATTGTTTTGACAACATTGCCAACAACCACACCACCGCGACTAGCAATGTCAGCGGCGGCGCGAGCTAAATTATTGGCTTCTTTAGCGTTTTCTGCGTTGTGCTGTACCGTGCTGGTGAGTTGCGTCATGCTTGCGGCTGTTTCTTCTAAACTGGTCGCTTGTTTTTCAGTACGTTGTGACAAATCATTATTTCCAGCGGCAATTTCTTGTGCTGCGTTATTGATAAGTTGTGTTGAATCTTTGATTTCACTCATTAACGTTTGTAGATTTTCCACCGTGCAATTCATGCCTTCTTTTACTTTGCCAAATGTACCTGGTGGATTTGTATCAATTGTTTTGGTTAAGTCGCCTTGTGCTAACGCATTTGAAACGCGCAAAATGTCATTAAAGCCTGTGTCGCACGCGTTAAATAATCGATTCAAATCACTGAGCATATCGTGAAATATAAATTCAAAATTATCAGCGTTCGCTCGTTTTGAAAAATCACCATTTGCACCTGCTTTTGCTAACATTTCAATTTCGTTATTGATTTCAAGCAATGCGGTTTTGATGCCGCTCATGGTTTGTGTGATAACAATTGTTTCACCTGGTAATTCTTCCATATCGAGCGAAAAATCACCTTTTGCATATTGCGTGATAATGTTCAAAATGCGGCGATTCATTGCAATTCTCGATTGAATCAATTCATTGATTTCAACTGCCATTCGCGCATAAATACCTTTAAATTTATTTTCATCCATACGCTCTTTTACATAGCCTTGAGCGTGTTTTTTAGCCATGACATCTTGCGCGGTAACAAAGGCGTGTAATTCACTTTGCATCGTATTCATGGCGCGAAATAAATCACCAATTTCGTCGGGATGCGTGGTATCAATTTTTGAACTCAAATCACCCAATGCAATGGCATTTGCAATTTTTTTAGCCACCGAAAGTGACTGCAAAATACCACGACTAATCCACAGCGTTAAGATCGAAGCTAAAGTAATGCTGAGGATAAAAATGACTAACAAACCTACGTCGTAACGTTCTAATAATGTTTTGGCGTTTGATTCATCTTGAGCATTGCGTTTTGTCGTTGTTTGAACAACCTCGTCAATTGCCAGGCGATGTTTTTCGTAACTATCACGCATTTTCGCCAAACTCATCATCATCGCGTCATGATTACCAGCTTGAACACTCGGAATAAAATGCTGTTCTGCTTCACTGTAAAACGCTTGTGCCGCCTGATAAGAGCGTTCTAAAAGGGGCGTTTTCAATTCTGGTTCTAACAATTCATTTTGCCAATAAGTGTGGCGCGTATCGTATTCACTTTTTAATACTTTAAAACGTTTCAACATAGCAGGAATTTCATCTGGCTGCGTCGAATGGGTGAGTTGTAAAATGACTAAATACGATTCGAGAATATATTCGGGGGGCGGCAAAATATCAGCAATCAAATCTTTGCCTTGCACAATGCGTTGATAAATATGGCCATTGACGTTGAGCGTTTTCATTGCGGTTAATGTCGCAATGCCAAATAAGGTAAAACCCGTAATCAACGTGATTAAAATAAAGGCAAAACGCATTTTAATGGTGGAACGATGATTTTTTGTTGTAGTCACAATTTGTACCTGTATTGTTTGAAAATTAAAAGTTATTGAGAAACGCGTTTTATAACCAATCTACGACAACATCAATTAGTAAAACGCGTAAATCGTCCAAGCGTAACGCGAATGTTTTGCACAGTATTTCACTGCTGAAATCACGGTAATATTCTGAAATTACAATAGGGTTGTGAACCTTATCGGCTTTTAAAGCTAAAACTTCATAAAAATACGGTCGCCACGCCCAGTTAAAACCTAATTGTGTTGTGTCGGCAAACCAAGTGTTATTTGAAAAATTAAAATTCGGGGAAATTTGATTGCCTTCGTTATCACATAAATAAAAACGTAATAATCCGCTATTTTCAAAAGGTTCTGTCGCCAAATTAGTCAGAAGAAAATCATTTTTCACCACATTTTTTTGCAGGTCATACATGAGCTGTTGCGTTCGAGCGATGAATGCATTTTTGTATTCTTCTTTGGTTAAGGCTTGTTCTAAAAAATAATTTCTTAAATTGGAAATTTGTGCGAGATAACGCGTTGAATCTTGAAAGTCAGCCGTTGCAGGTGAAAATAAGTAGCCTTGCATATATTGTGCGCCGCAACTTAATCCGAATAAAAAATCTTCATTTGTTTCTACACCTTCGCAGACAATTCGACAGCCTGTGCGCGTTGCCAACCGTGATACTAAATGCACCACATCAGTTTCAGAGCCACCTCGTGCCGCATTTTGAAACAACTGCATATCCAATTTAATAATATCGGGCTGAATTGCGATTACGCGCTCTAATTGTGAAAAACCCGCGCCAAAATCATCAATCGCAATTTTCAAACCTTGTTTGCGATACATTTCCACCGCCGCAACTAATTTATCTAAATTACCTTCCGTTTCGGTGATTTCAATAATAATGCGGCTTTTATCAATATCGAATTCGTCCAATAATAATAACGTCGTTGACACATTAAAGTTGTCAAGATAATCAATCCACGCGGCTGAAATATTGATTGTGAGATAGCAATTGTTTGGTAATTCACTGAATTTTTGCAAGGCTTGACGACGTACACAACGATCCCATTCGATTAACTGTTTATCAGAAATATCGGGATGAATAAATAATTCGCCTGCTGATTTGACATTGCCATTTGAATCGCGTTGGCGTGCAAGAGCTTCATAACCGACAATTACGCCACTTGCCGCGCTAACAATGGGTTGAAAATAAGGAAACAATTGCGTATTGGTAGTCATAAGAAAATCCATTATTCAGTAAAAAGAACGAGGCATATTTTACATTCAGTTGCGGTAACTATGAATGCAGCATGATTTATACCACAACAAAAAACGACTATCTGACCCGAAAATGCCATGAAATTTGATATTATTCAAATGTGCTGCACCATAATGATGCAACTCACTGATTAAAAATAACTATTTCGAACTGATTAAAAAAACCGCCGATTGAGTAACTCAGGTGGCGGTTTTTTTATATGATGTCGGTGGAAACTAATCGACAATAAACAAATTTGACGCACCCGTTTCAGCCGAAGATGCACCTAAACGGAAATGCCCAAACATTTCACGTCCCATGCCCATGTGGTGATTGTGTGCGGAATTTGGTGCTGGGATTCGTGCATTAAATTCAACGTTATCCATCAAAACATTGATGTCGCCCGTTTGTAAATTCAACGAAATAATATCGCCGTTATGCACTTTTGCCAAAGGACCTCCGACTTCACATTCGGGGCATAAATGAATCACAGATGGCACTTTACCCGACGCGCCAGACATTCGACCGTCAGTCACTAACGCAACTTTAAAGCCTTTATCTTGCAAGACACCAAGAGGCGGTGTGAGTTTATGTAATTCAGGCATTCCATTTGCGCGAGGACCCTGGAAACGAATTACCGCCACAAAATCTCTTTCCAATTCACCACGTCTAAATGCCGCTAATAAATCTTCTTGATCATCGAAAACAATCGCGGGGGCTTCTACAATTTGATGCTCTAATGCAAGCGCAGAAAGTTTTGTGATGCCACGTCCTAAATTACCTTTCATGACGTGTAAACCACCACTTTCAGCAAATGGTTTTGCAACTGTACTCAAGACTTCCAAATCTAAAGGTGTTGCAGGAACGGGTTCCCAAACCAATTTGTTGTCGATTAAACGTGGCTCTTGGCAATAATTTGCCATGCCGCGTTTATTTGCAATGGCAATCGTATCTTCGTGTAGTAAATCATGATTCAATAATTCTTGAATCAAAACGCCCATTCCACCCGCCGCGTGAAAGTGATTCACGTCCGCCGAGCCATTTGGATACACTTTAGCAAGTAACGGAATGACTTTTGACAGTTTGTCAAAATCATCCCAATTCAAGTTAATGCCTGCGGCTCGTGCAATTGCAATTAAATGCATCGTGTGATTTGTTGAGCCACCCGTTGCAAGCAAACCAATCACCGCGTTCACAATCGCTTTTTCGTCAATGACGTGAGCTACTGGACGATAATCGTCGCCTAAATTGGTAAATTTCAAAATTTGACGTGCAGCTTCTTTGGTAAGTTCGTCGCGCAACGGTGTATATGGATTGACGAAAGAACTGCCAGGCAAATGCAGCCCTAACATTTCCATCATCATTTGATTGGTGTTTGCTGTGCCGTAAAACGTACACGTCCCTGCGCTGTGGTACGACGCGGATTCAGCGGCAAGCAATTCTTCACGACCAATTTCACCCAACGCATATCGTTGTCTTGCTTCAGCTTTTTCTTTGTTAGAAATACCGCTAGGCATAGGACCTGCTGGAATAAAAATGGCAGGTAAATGCCCAAAACTTAACGCACCAATCAATAAACCAGGCACAATTTTGTCACACACACCCAAAAATAACGCGCCATCAAACATATTGTGGCTTAATCCAATTGCTGTCGTCATGGCAATCAAATCACGGCTAAATAGTGATAATTCCATTCCTGGTTGACCTTGTGTGATGCCATCACACATTGCGGGAACGCCTGCCGCAACTTGTGCCACGCCGCCAGCTTCATAAATTGCGGCTTTAATTAAATCAGGTGTATTTTTATAAGGCTGATGAGCAGAAAGCATATCGTTGTAGGACGTAACAATGGCGATGTTAGGTTTTGTATTTGCTGTTAAGTCGATTTTTTCTTCTGCATTACACGCCGCAAAACCGTGTGCTAAATTCGCACAACCCATGCCAGCGCGTTGCGGCGATTTTTTTGCGTAAGTTTCGACATATTTTAAATATGCAGATCGGGAAATGTGACTACGCTCAACAATTTCATTGGTAATGCTTTGAATAATTGGATTCATAACCTTAGTCCTTTTTGTTTTTAAGTTTTTTGCTACCTGATGTCGCGTTTCTACTCTTAGAAACGTGACATCAGTAATTTTTTTAACCTCTAATCTTCCCAAGTTCGACCATCACGCGCTAAAAGTGCGTCAGCCGCGTTTGGTCCCCACGTTCCTGCCGAATAGGCTTTAGGTCCATCGCTTAATTTATCCCAAGCATTTTGAATTGAATCAACCCATGCCCATGCGGCTTCGGTTTCTTCACGACTGATGAACAGTTTATTATTACCGCGCATTGCTTCGAGTAACAAACGTTCATAACCACCCGATGCGCGTGTTTTTTTCTTTGCATCAACGAAACTCAAATCCAGTTTATTTTTTTGAAGCCGAATCGAACCGTTAATGCACGGAATTTTACTCAACATTTCAATTTCTACGCCTTCTTTTGGTTGGAGATAAATCACCAATTTATTTGGCGGCAAATCCTGAAAACTCGCTTTAAAAATGTTGTGCGGCAATTGTTTGAAAGTAATAATAATTTCAGTGCGTTTGCGATTCATCCGTTTGCCTGTGCGTAAATAAAACGGTACACCAGACCAACGCCAGTTATCAATATCAACACGCATAGCAACAAAACTTTCGGTTGAACTTTCGGGGTTTGCGCCTTCTTCTTCCAAATATCCAGGCACTTCTTTACCTTTTATGTAACCTTTTGTGTATTGTCCGCGCACGGTTTTGGTACTGACATCCCAATCGCTAATTGGGCGCAAGGCTTTTAATACTTTAATTTTTTCTTGATGAATGTTTTTTGCTTCAAGACTAACAGGTGGTTCCATTGCAATAAATGTCAAAATTTGCAACAAATGGTTTTGCAACATATCGCAAAGCTGTCATGAATGATCAAAATAATCCCAACGCCCTTCAATCCCAACTTCTTCGGCGACAGTAATTTGAACGTTATCAATCGTATCGTGACTCCAGTTTGTTGTAAAAATGGAATTAGCAAAACGTAACGCCAGCAAATTCAATACCGTTTCTTTGCCCAAATAGTGATCGATACGGTAAATTTGTTCTTCTTTAAAGACCGCTTGAAAGGTGTCGTTAATTTCGTGCGACGATTCCAAATCATGCCCAATTGGTTTTTCCATGACAAGACGTGATTCTTTGTGAATCAATTTTGTTTTGTGCAAACCCGTACACACGCTTTTAAATAATGACGGTGGAATCGCAAGATAATTGACCGTGATATGATTTTTTTGATCAAGAATTGCGCCCAATTTTTTAAATTCTTGAGGATCGCTTATATTCATTTGCAAGTATTCAAAGCGAGCCGACAGGCGTTGCCATACCTCTTCTTCAAAAGCAGTTGGCAAAAATTCCATCAAACTTTTATGAACAACTTCAATGAACCCCGCTTTTGTTTCATTCAATCTATCTACGCCAATAATGCGCGTTTGTGGTTCAAGTAATTTTGATTTATCAAGTTGATATAAAGACATCATCAATTTGCGGCGTGATAAATCGCCGAGTGCGCCGTAAATGACTAGGTCGCAAGGTTTATATTGTTTTTCGATCATAATTATTTAGTTTTTTATAGTGAAGGAAAGGAGCATCTTGCACGCAATGTGCGTGTTTTCGAGCATCATTATCGCAGAATTTAGAGCTTGAAACATACAAAGGCGCGTTGATTGCTGTTAATTGCTCACAGATGATGCTAAATAACATTGAAAAAAGCTGTAAAATCGGAGTTTCCATTACTTAAACTTAATTTTTTTACACAACATTTTGAATTGATATGAAAAAAATAGAACTTCTTTCGCCTGCGGGAACAATTAGAAATATGCGCTATGCCTTTGCTTTCGGTGCCGATGCGGTTTACGCAGGACAACCACGTTACAGTTTGCGTGTGCGAAACAACGACTTTTTGGAAGATAATTTGGCAATTGGTATTAACGAAGCGCACCAATTGGGCAAAAAATTCTTTGTCGCGGCAAATGTGATTCCGCATAACGCAAAAATTAAAACATTTATGAAAGACATCGCACGCGTTGTGATGTTAAAACCTGATGCGCTGATTATGGCTGATCCAGGTTTAATCATGATGATTCGTGAAACGTATCCCGAAATGCCGATTCATTTATCCGTGCAAGCAAACACCGTGAATTATGCCTCTGTAAAATTTTGGCAAAAAATAGGTGTGGAGCGAGTGATTTTATCGCGCGAATTATCACTCGATGAAATCGCTGAAATTCGTCAACAATGTCCTGATATCGAACTTGAAGTTTTTGTCCACGGTGCGTTGTGCATTGCTTATTCGGGACGTTGTTTATTGTCGGGTTATTTCAATCATCGCGATCCAAATCAAGGCACTTGCACCAATTCATGCCGCTGGAAATACGACACAAAACCCGCTGAAGAAAACGCGGAAGGTGATTGGCTTCCAACCGAAACAAGTGAAGTTTTGTCAATGAACGACATTAGCAACGCTAGTTGCGGTGGTGCGGAACGTCATCCACTCGCTGACAACATTTATTTTCTCGAAGAAGAAGGGCGAAAAGGTGAATTGTTGCCTGTCATGGAAGACGAAAACGGCACTTACATCATGAATTCCAAAGATTTACGAGCCATTGAACACGTTCAACGATTGGTTGAAATTGGTGTGGATTGCCTGAAAATCGAAGGACGCACAAAGTCACATTATTATGTTGCCAGAACAGCACAAACATACCGTCAAGCTATTGATGACGCACTTGTTGGACGTGAATTTAATCCACATTTGCTCGGTGTTTTGGACAATTTAGCCAATCGAGGTTACACAGACGGCTTTTATCAACGCCATCACACGCACGAACAGCAAAATTATTTGACGGGATATTCCAAAAGCCATCAACAACAATTCTGTGGTGAAGTTCGCAGTTACAACAAAGAAACGGGTTTAGCGACAATTGACGTGAAAAATAAATTTTCAGTCGGCGACAAAGTCGAACTCATTTTACCCGAAGGCAATCAAGATATTGTTATCGAACGAATGGAAAATATTTACGGTCAGGAAATGCAAGAAGCAAGTGGCGGGGGCTATGAAGTGAAAATTCCGTTACCCCAAATGAACGACAGTCACGGATTGATTGCTCGGTATATTTAACACGAAAAAGCCCCTATTACATGATTTAATCGGGGCTTTTTAATTCATAAAATAGAAAAAGTCAGCGCAAAAACAAAGGCTACAATCAAAAATAAGGTAAATAACCCTTTTTTGCTCAAGCTATTAACTATTGCAATCAACTCTGTTTTTAAGGCTTTTTTACGATTTTCGGCTCGCCAAATTCGTTTCAATTTTCCTTGCCAACTGTGTTGCGCTGCGAGAGTTGCTTCTTCAGTTAAAATTTGTTCAATTTGCTCATTCAAAGAAACTTTTTGAGTCATTTTTTATGTCCAGCTTAGTTTAAAAAACACCACTTTTAATAATCTCCACGTACCAGCCTTGCATACTTTAGACTAAATTCACTGCGTGCAGCTTTACCGCCGTAATAGTTTGCAATCGATTCAATGTTAATATCTTGAGAGGTCATACCTTTTGTCCAAAAACGATCTTTGGGAGCTTCTACCAAAATGACTTCATTGCTAGCACGAAGACTGTTGTCATTACCGACAATGGTTTTACCTTTTCCAATAATCACATTGAGTTCGTCTTGAGTGGGTAATCGCCAGTCGTTAAAGCTCCCGATTTTTTCAGTATTGAATCGACTTATTTCAAGAATCACTTCGTTTAAACTGACCTCTTTTGCGTCACCTAAAGCACGACGTTTACTCCATTCCTGCCCAATTAAATAGCGACACCACGTTAGACCAGTTACCGAATCAATAGCTGTACCATCATCACGCGCAATAAATTGTAAAACCCGTCTTTCTTCAACTTTTTGTCTTTCTGTCATTTTTTTCACTATTTAGTTAATTAGTTAAAATTTATCGCTTGAAGCGAACCTAATGTTATCGGTAAATGTGTTGTGGAGAACGGCTTATTACAAAAAATGTGATTGAAATCACGAAATAAAACTCATAACGCTTCGTTTTAATTGTCCGTCACAGCACCAAGTGAGGCTGAATTAACCAATTTTGCATATTTTGCCAACACACCGCGTGTGTAACGCGGCTCAGGTTGTTGCCATTTTTCTAAACGACGTGCAATTTCGTGTTCATTGACGTGCAACGTTAACGCATTTTTTTCTGCATCAATTGTAATTGAATCACCGTCTCTCACAATCGCTAACGTGCCACCAACAAAGGCTTCTGGCGTAATGTGTCCAACAACGAAACCATGTGTGCCGCCTGAAAAACGTCCGTCCGTAATCAACGCGACTTCTTTTCCCAAACCTTTACCCATAATCGCAGACGTTGGCGACAACATTTCACGCATTCCTGGTCCACCTTTAGGTCCTTCGTAACGAATCACAATCACATCACCTTTCACAATTTCACCGTTTAAAATGGCTTGCAGAGCTTGTTCTTCAGCATCAAAAACTTTCGCGCTACCCGTGAAAAGTAAACCTTCTTTCCCCGTGATTTTTGCAACAGAACCTTCTGCAGCTAAGTTGCCGTATAAAACAACCAAATGACTATCTTTTTTAATCGGATTTTCCAAATCGTGAATCATGTCTTGACCGATTGGATACGGTTTCACGTCCGCTAAGTTTCCTGCCAACGTTTTGCCCGTGACGGTTAAACAATCGCCGTGCAATAAACCGCTATCGAGCAACATT
This sequence comes from uncultured Pseudomonadota bacterium, assembly GCA_903877065.1. Classification (GTDB taxonomy): domain Bacteria; phylum Pseudomonadota; class Gammaproteobacteria; order Methylococcales; family Methylomonadaceae; genus UBA10906. The sequence continues at coordinate 4,264 of CAIRCR010000396.1, read as the reverse complement.
TTCATTAACGGTTGAATTCCACCAATTTCAATAAGTTCCGCCATTTGATAACGTCCGCTCGGTTTTAAATCGGCAAGCATCGGAACACGTTTACCGATTCGTGTGAAATCATCGAGCGTAATATCGACTTTTGACGCATTCGCCATCGCCAAAATATGCAACACGGCATTCGTTGAACCGCCGAGCGCAATGACAACTGTAATCGCATTTTCAAACGCTTCTTTAGTCATAATGTCGCTAGGCAAAATACCTTTTTCGAGCAAATTCAAAACCGCCGCGCCTGCACGTTCACAATCGAGTTTTTTATCTTCCGAAACGGCGGCTTGCGCTGAACTGTTTGGCAAACTCATTCCCAACGCTTCAATCGCCGAAGCCATTGTATTTGCGGTGTACATTCCACCACATGAACCCGCCCCAGGAATGGCTTTGGCTTCAATTTCTGCTAATTCGGCATCGTCGATTTTATTATTTGCGCGTGCGCCGACGGCTTCAAAAACAGAAAACACATCGAGTTTTTGGTTTTTGTGGCAACCAGGCAAAATTGTGCCGCCATAAACGAAAATCGCAGGGCGATTTAAACGCGCAATTGCCATCATGCAACCAGGCATATTTTTGTCGCAGCCACCAATGGCAATCACGCCATCAAATCCTTGACAGCCGATAACCGTTTCAATGGAATCGGCAATAACTTCACGCGACACGAGCGAATATTTCATGCCTTCCGTTCCCATCGAAATGCCGTCAGAAATCGTAATTGTGTTGAAAATAACGGCTTTACCGTTCGCCGCATTTACGCCACGTGCCGCATCGTCGGCTAATCGATTGATGTGCATATTGCACGGCGTAACCATGCTCCACGTTGACGCGATACCAATTTGTGGTTTTTTGAAATCGTCGTTAGTGAAACCAACCGCGTGCAACATGGCGCGACTTGGTGCGCGTTCCATGCCGTCAACGACTTGAGAAGAAAAAGTGCGTGTATTTTTATTATTTGTCATAAGAATGTTTCAGTTATTTGTTGTAAAAAAGGTTTAATAAGTATCCCAACTGCTTTTACGTTTCCAGCGTAATTTAGGCAAGATAAAACCTAACAAAACGCCAACTAACGCCAAAATACCACCGTATAAAAACCAATCTTGATTATCTGTATTTTGCAGAGCTTGATTTTCGAGTTTTACTTGTTGTAAATCACGTTCGACGCTAACAAAGCGTTCTTGTAATTCATCACGTTCACTTTTGAGTTGAACAGCACTACCTGATATTTTTTTCAGCTCATTTAATTCACGACTCAGTTTATCGCGCTCTGTTGCAAGTGATTGTTCAAGTGTTGAGCCAGGTGTAATAACCTCTTTCGCAGCTTTTAATTCACTTTCTAACTTTGCAACTTGCGCTTGAAGCGCAGCGATATTTTTTGACGCAATATCATCTCTATCGTGTTCTGGAGCTTCTTTTTTCGTATATTTTGTTTTGATAAAACCTTCAGTTCCATCGATGGTTTTAACTTTTATTAACCCATTACTTGTTGGATGTTCGCCGATAATTGTGAGCGGTGTTCCTGTTGGTAGGGATTTAATTTTTCCTGTGTAGTTTGACGTACCCCAAAGTGTTAAATTGTAATCATCAGCTACATAAACAATGTCATTACCTGCACTGGCGGCAACACTGGCAAACAGTAACACTGACAAAACTATTTTTTTCATAACAACCTCGCCGCTAATCATTGAGTAAAGAAATTTTCGCATTACCACATAACAATAATTCTAATAACGCTTTTTGTGAATGCAGACGATTTTCGGCTTCATCAAAAACAACACTTTGTTTGCCATCAATAACATCAGCACTGACTTCTTCGCCACGATGTGCAGGTAAACAGTGCATAAATAATGCGTCAGGTTTTGCCGCTGCCATCACTTTCGTGTCAACTTGATAATCTTTAAATGCGATCTCACGCAATTTTTGTTCGTCTTCTTGCCCCATGCTCGCCCAAACATCTGTGGCAACTAAATCCACGTCTTTTGCGGCATCAACGGTGTTATCGAAAAATTTAACGCGTTCACCCGCTAACGCAACAATTTCTGAATTTGGCAAATACGCTTTTGGCGCGGCGATGTGTAAATTGAAATCTAACAGCATCGATGCGTGAATATAGGAATGACACATATTATTGCCATCACCAATCCACGCCACTGTTTTGCCGCGAATATCGCCACGATGTTCAAAATAAGTTTGCATATCAGCAAGCAACTGACAGGGATGTTCTCTGTCAGTCAAACCGTTAATCACGGGAACGCGCGAATTTTCAGTAAACTTTACGACGGTTTCATGCTCATGTGTGCGTAACATGACACAATCAACCATGCGTGAAATCACTTTCGCGCTGTCTGCAATCGGTTCACCGCGTCCGAGTTGAGTGTCACGCGGCGATAAAAAAACGGCGTGACCACCGAAATGTGCCATGCCCGTTTCAAATGAAACACGAGTGCGTGTTGATGATTTTTCAAAAATCATTCCTAAAACTTGTCCTTTCAACGGCTGATAATCGTGGTCACGAACGTGTTTTAAGGTCATTGCGCGGTCAATTAACTGCCGTAATTCATCGCCAGTTAAATCCAGCAAACTTATAAAATGTCTTGGTTTTTTCATTGAAATATATGCTCTTGAATCAACGTTGATAAAGTGTCAACGAGTTGGGTTATTTGTGTTGCATTGATAATTAACGGCGGTAATAAGCGAATTATTTTGTCTTGTGTGACGTTAATCAATAAGCCATCGTTTAAGGCTTTGCCGACGAGTTCGGGGCAAGATGCGTCTAATTCGATGCCAATCATCAAGCCTAAATGACGAATATTTACGACGTGCGAATTGTTTTGTAACTTTTCTTGAAACGCGGCGCAAATGGAATTGCCTTTTTCAGTGGCTTGTGTAATTAAATCGCTATTGCTTAACGTGTTCAAAACCGCTAACGCCGCGCTGCACGCCAAAGGATTGCCACCAAAGGTTGAGCCGTGATTGCCCGCCGAAAATAAATTTGCCGCTTTGCTGTGTGCTAAACACGCGCCAATAGGAACACCATTTCCGAGAGCCTTTGCGAGCGTGCAAACATCGGGAACAATGCCGTTGTGTTGAAATGCTAAAAATTTTCCAGTTCGTCCGATGCCCGTTTGAATTTCGTCGAGCATCATGAGTAAATCAAATTGGTCGCACACAGCACGAATTTGATTTAAATAATCTGCCGCAGGAATATTCACACCGCCTTCACCTTGAATGGGTTCAACTAAAATGGCGACAATTGATGAATTTTCAGAAATTGTTGTTTTAATTGCGTCAATGTCGTTGTAAGGCACACGAACAAATCCTTCGACCAGCGGCTCAAAACCCTGTTGAATCTTTGCATTTCCCGTCGCACTTAATGTCGCTAAAGTTCGCCCGTGAAAACTTTTCTCCATAACGATAATAGCTGGAATTGCAATGCCTTTTGCGTGTCCGAATTTACGCGCCAATTTAATTGCCGCTTCGTTTGCTTCCGCGCCTGAATTACTGAAAAATACATTGGTCATTCCACTCATTTGAATGAGTTTTTCAGCAACTTTTTCTTGGGCGGCAACGTGATAAAGGTTCGAGGTGTGTAGCAACTTCGCGCTCTGCTCACAAATGGCATCGTGTACCGCTGGATGTGCGTGTCCTAAGTTACAAACGGCAATTCCCGACAACGCATCTAAATAACGTTGATTATTTTCATCCCACAACCACGCACCTTCTCCACGTTCAAAGGTAACCGCAAGCCGTGCATAAGTGGGCATAATGTGACTGATCATAAAGTGTTTGCCTGTCAACAAAAAAGATAGTTCGTGCAAATATTTGTATTTAAATCATTTACACATTGTATAAAAATCAAGAAGTTGAAAGTTTTCATTTTAACAACTTTGATTTACATGGACTATCCAAAAAAGGCTGGATTATAGGTTTCAATTGATTTGCAAGCAAGTGGCTAACAAGTCTTGTTCGAGGTATTAGTAGTCTGTTACCTTTTAAAATAACAATTACTCACAAAAAACACCTTTAAAAAGTCGGTATTTGAAACCTAACAGTTTGTTGTTGACACCTTTCATTCTTGTTGACTACACTTCATGCAATCGTAAAAACGAAACAATACCACTTAAAATTAACTGATGATTGACACTAAACGTATATTTCAAGATATGTATCCCAATTTAAAATTGGGCAAAGAAAATAAATTAGTTATTAACGTGTTAAAAAATTTAAT
>CAIRCR010000395.1 GCA_903877065.1 uncultured Pseudomonadota bacterium | reverse complement strand
GAAGGGCGACATTATAAAAACGTGGCAAGAATGCGGTTTTTGGTGACTGAGGAAATGGAAACCGAATTAACCGAGCGCGTTAAGTTAGCAGTTAAACAATTGGGAGTGAGTGAATATGCAACGCAAGACTAAAAAAGCCACTCGCAAACTGGTGATAAAACAGCGCATTCAGCATTGGCGCGTTATTCGTCAATCTTACTAAAAACAACCACCCCACCTAATACGTGGGGGATTTTATAGGAGAAGGAAAGGATGAGTAAAAATTTACAGAAAACAGAAAATCAACAACTTGCAACTTTCACACGTTTTCAAATTGCGCGACAAAGTAGAGTTTTAGCGGGAACAGCAATGCGCGATGCTTGCACTGGAATAGTCCGCAAATTTTTTACCGAGGATAAAACCAAAAAACACCGACACCCCGACGGGCGTTTAATGTTGCAGCTAAACAAGCGAATAGCCGCAGAGTTTGCCTATTGCGGCGATATAGACAAAAGCGAGGACGTGTTTTTATCGTCAACGATTGAATCTATCCGATTGCAAAGTGAGCAGATTTTCAAAGATTACGACGCAACGTGGGATGAAAGCGAGGCGCATTATCGAAAGATGAAGCAAGCATTAAGCGCAATCATCGACATCGAAAAAGAAGCGTTTGAACGCAAAACGAAACAGCTTGAGGTAATTAAAAATGGGTGAATTAACAACCTTGCCAGATATGACACTGGAAGAAGCACAATCAAAGCACAATGAATTAAAAGCACTCGAAAGCGTGATGCGCTCAATGTTACTTGAAATGCGTGACCGCAAAGGATGGCTGGCTTTAGGTTTTGAAAGCTGGGCGGATTATGGTGCTAAAGAATGGGATTTTAGTCTTAGTCAATTAGATAGATTGGCAACTTCGGCACGAATTGAAAAGCATATTCCGCATATATGCGGAAGTGAAATTCCAATGACGCAATTAACGCCATTAGCAAAAATTCCAGAAAGTGAAATTGCGGCAATTTGGGAAGAAGCCAACCGAAAAGCCGAAGAAGCTGGAAAAGAACGCACGGCTAAAATGGTTCAAGACGCTGTGAATGAATGGAAGTTAACTAACGAAACCTTACAACACGATTTAATCGACGCAAACAAAAAGCTAACGGAAACAGAGCGAGCGTTAAGCAATAAGACGTTATCGCTTGAGTCGTGGAAACAACAAAACAATGAATTGCGTGATGCACTAGATTCGGGCGTTGATGCAAAAGTGGCAGAAGAACGCGCCAAACTTGTATTGGAAAACCAGCAAGCGATAGCTGATGCCAAGCGACAAGCCGACCACGCACAAGCTGAAATTGAACGTCTAAAAAAAGAGCAAGCACAGGCGATTAAAAATGGCGTTGATGTTGAGTTGGCGCGTCTTGATACTGAAATACGCGGTAAGCAACAAACGCTTTCATTGATTGACCGCGATGTTGAAGCGTTGCGCGAAACAAAGCGCAACCTTGATGCCGAAGTTGGATTGATTCAAATTCATAGTAAGTCTATTCAAAAAATGAAGGACGCGTTAATTGTTGTATCAGTTGGATTTGAAGATGCCGCCGACACGGCAGAAATTCCAATTGAAGTATTAAACGAGCATGAAGCGGTATTTTTTGCACTTACAAAACTTCAAAAACAATACGCCGTTTTTTTGAATGAAAACCGCGTTGAATCCGTTGCAATATCGGGGACGCTGGTATGAAAACACAGCTCGAAATTCTCAGCGCGGCATTATCGCCTGAACAGCAATGGACTGTTGTTCAGATTTTAAAGGACGCGGATTTGGCGCGATGTTTGAAACAAACCAGCATCAAGCAAGAACTTCAACGCATTCGTCGCACGATACGCGGCGGAAAAATCAAACGTGTTTTGCGCGAATTAGCAAATCATGAAAACACCCAAGATGGCGT
>CAIRCR010000394.1 GCA_903877065.1 uncultured Pseudomonadota bacterium | reverse complement strand
AGCAAAATTTCACCATCAAAACAGGTGAAACCGCGTTTTTGTTTCTGCAACACTTTATCAAAATGCTCAAAGCAGGCGGACGCGCTGGCATCGTCATTAAAAACACTTTTCTTTCAAATACCGATAACGCTTCAGTCAGTTTGCGAAAATTACTGCTCGAAAGCTGTAATCTGCACACCGTTTTAGATTGTCCTTCTGGTACATTTCAAGGCGCAGGCGTGAAAACCGTCGTGCTGTTTTTTGAAAAAGGCGCACCGACGCAACACGTTTGGTTTTACTCGCTCGACGTTGGGCGCAACATGGGCAAAACCAATCCGCTCAATGATGCTGACCTTGTGGATTTTATCGAGTTGCAAAAAAACTTTGCCGATTCGCCTAAAAGCTGGCGCGTTGATGTTGCCGATATTGATAAAACCACGTTCGATTTATCGGTGAAAAATCCTGACGGTGGTGAAGAAATTATCCATCGCAGTCCGTTTGAAATCATGGACGAAATAGCGGCGTTAGATGCTGAAAGCGCAGACGTTTTAACCAAAATTAGAGGCTTGTTATGAGCAACGAAAATCAAGATATTCGCTGGAAAAAACGCTTCGACAATCTTCAATCGGCGTACAAATTATTGCAAGAAGCTCTCGAAGCCAACACCAAAACGCCTGACAGTAAATTGATTCAAATGGCTCTCATCAAAGCATTTGAAATGACGTTTGAACTGTCGTGGAAAACGATGAAGGATTTTCTCGTTTATAACGGCATCGACGTTAAATTACCGCGTGAAATTATCAAACAAGCCTTTGCAAATGACATTGTCGAAGACGGGCAATTGTGGATTGATATGCTCGAAGAGCGTAATTTAATGACTCACACTTATGACGAAGAACGCGCCCACGAAGCGATTCAACATATTTGTAAGGATTATTTACAAGGATTAGCGCAACTTCATCAATACTTACTCGACAGGTTGGCGTAAATGTTTGGCTTAAATGAACGCACGTTAGCGGCTATCGAAACTTGCTTGCAACAGTATCCCGACATTTCATGGGTGAAAATTTACGGCTCGCGGGCAAAAGGAAATTTTCAACGTGGCTCGGATATTGATTTGGCGTTTAGTTGCCCTGTGAATTGCGCGGCAAAATTGCTCGACGAACTGGATAATTTACCTACGCCGTATTTGTTCGATGTGACGCATTATGAAAGTCTGAAAAATGAAGCTCTCAAATCCCATATCGACCGTGTTGGCGTGCCAATTTACCGTGCAAATAATTCCATCAGTCGTGAATTTATTAAGCCTTATTCGCCACAAATACAACAACAGGCATCGTCATGAAAGCGGGCTGGGAAATTAAAACGCTTGGTGAAGTTTGTGAAATGTATCAACCGAAAACAATTTCAGGCAAAGACATGGTTGAAAATGGTGCATATCCTGTATTTGGCGCGAATGGAATCATCGGACGTTATGACAAATTTAATCATGAAGAGTCGCAACTTTTAATAACTTGTCGTGGTGCAACTTGTGGCTTTGTAAATATATCCTAACCAAAATCTTGGGTTACGGGTAATGCGATGGTTGTTAAGCCAAAAAACACTTCGCTTGATTTGAAATTTTTGGAATATCTGTTTCGTGGTGGTTTGGACATATCAACAGTTATTACAGGTGCAGCACAACCACAAATAACACGAACTAATCTTGCACCGCTTGAAATTACTTATCCTATTTCTGTCCCCGAACAAAAACGCCTCGTCACCCTTCTCGACGAAGCCTTTGAAAGCATCGCCACCGCAAAAGCCAACGCCGAGCAAAATCTAAAAAATGCACGCGCTTTGTTTGAAAGTCATTTGAATGAAGTTTTTACGAAACGTGGCGAAGGTTGGGAGGAGAAAACGCTGGCAGAAATATCAAAAGATTTTGGTCGTGGAAAATCAAAACATCGACCTCGAAATGACCCAAAACTTTACGGCGGTGATTATCCGTTTATTCAAACTGGCGACGTTCGGAACGCGAGCCATTTAATTACTTCTT
>CAIRCR010000393.1 GCA_903877065.1 uncultured Pseudomonadota bacterium | reverse complement strand
TTATTTTATCAATGTAATACAAACTATTTTTATCTTGATTTTGTGACAAAAAACCTCTTAACGGGGTAAAAGTTCCGTTTCGTGCGTCGACCCGAACTAAAACATCTCATTCCACTTACTTTTTTAGTGGCTAATTCAGTACAAGCGGCTACTGTTCCAAAGATTACCAGCGTCACTGTAACGCCAACCACGGCTCCTGCGGGAACGATGTTTAAATTTACGGCGACGTTGAATGCGCCTTTAACCACAGGGAACAAAGTCAAAATTGACTTAGGCAAAGGTTTAGCGTCGATGACTGGAAGTGGGACTCAATTTGCACTGTCACGGGCTTTTTATACGATGGGCAAACAAACTTACAAAGTCGGAATTTATAACGCTAAAGACGTACTTCAAGGAAAAGTCTCTAGTGGTAATTACACCGTTGCAAGTGTAATAAATAATCCTCCGACATTGGCGTTGGTGAGCGGTGAAAATTCAGTTGAACAATACGAAATTTATAATTTACAAATCCAAGCCTCAGATGTTGATAACAATTTACGCTCTGTTACGGTAGATTGGAAAGACGGTTCAACAGCAGAAACACAAATCTTAGGAAATAATGGCACCATATATAGTGCTTTATTCACGTTTCAGCACGCTTATTCAACTACTGGTAAATTTACACTCACAGCAACCGCAAAAGACAGTGGCACACCTGCTTTAACCAGCAAGCTATTTTCTAAAACGATAGATGTTGTAGAACCTTCACCAGCTTACAGTAAAGTCTGTAACAATGGCTCGTTAGCAGGTGAAGAGGGTTGTCCAGTAAAGCCAGTATTAGGTGCGAAACCAACAGATTGGGCTTGTACTAAAGACAACGCTACGGGTTTGATATGGGAAGTTAAAACCGATGATGGAGGTTTGCGCGATAAAGATTGGTATTACAGTTGGTACAAGCCTGAAGGCGATAATGGCGGCTATGCGGGTTATCAAAACGGTAACGGTCATCCCGAATGGTGCAAAGGTAGTGATTGCGATACTTACGCTTTCACTAATGCTGTCAACAAACAAGGCTTGTGCGGCGCACAAGATTGGAGAATGCCGACGAAAGGTGAATTAGAAGGTTTGGTTTATTGTTCCGACGGTATCACTAAAACTCTGGACAAATATGAATCTGGTCGTATCTGCACAGATTCACCAACTAAGCCAACCATTAACACAACGTATTTTCCAAACACCGTTTCGAATTGGTTTTGGTCTTCTTCGCCTTATGCTAGCGAGAGGGGCGGAGCGAGGTATGTCGGCTTCGACTACGGCTTCTCGGGCTACAACGGTAGGAACGGCGACAGTGGTGTTCGGCTGGTGCGTGGGTGACAGTGTTTTGCCTTTTGTTTCAATACTAAACCGCCGATGATAGGCGGTTTTTTATGCTCGACGTAAAATGTAATTTAATATCCATCAAATTAGCGTCACATAACCCACCTGAGATATAACGTTTAAACACTTTCTTCCAAAGTTCACTTGCATCACTCTTTTGTGGCTTATGTTCAAGCAACTGCATCAGTCGTCGCTTCTCTGAATTGGCTTCGTCTAAGAGCTTCTCAAGCGTTGAAATGAACTCACGTTGCATTTGCACCTGCTGCTGCAACGCATCAACTTGCACAGGCAGCGCATCAACATTTGATGCGTTTGCATTGATGCGTGCAGCAGCATCGAAAACGCGATATAGTTCTGCCGCATCAACTTCATAGTTGCCAAGGTCATTTATTGATGCAGACATACGCCCATTCTTTATAGCACGAAGTAATGTACTGCGATCTTTTCCCACAGCGTCAGCGGCTTGTTTAAGAGTAAATTTCATGCTTGTGCGAGTTGCCGCATTGCCTTATGCGTTTGCATAAGCATTTAAGGAATTTTTTACACACGGAACACCTTCATCACTTCTTCACCCAAGTGGTTAATGACTTTTACAGCAATGAGTTTGGGTTTAGTTGCCATAAATTACGCTTTCATTAAATTAGATTGAAGCTCCACATATAGCGGGAAATTGCCGTCGATACTGGCGAGTTGTGCATTATGCTCTAATGCACTCGCGATGATAATTCTGTCAAACGGGTCTTTGTGAATTGGTGACAATAACACCGCTCTTGCTGAAATTTCTGCTGTCATGGGCAGAAGTTCAACACCTGCGGGAGTTAGCGCGTCACGCAACCAATCACCAGCGTTACACGGTAAAGTTAATCTGCCGCGTTGATTGGCAAGTGCAATCTCGAAACACGACACAGGCGAAACCACCACTTTGTCTGCATTTTCAATGCGTGAGAGCCAAGAAGCTGGGAAACGATGATATTCTTCGTTAATCCACCAAAACCAGATGTGTGTGTCCAGCACAATCATTTCAGACATTCCCAATCCCCTTCGTCGGTCATTGGACTAACAATATCGCCAAGCGTTTTGGCTTTGCCTGCAATAGATACGGGAGGTTTGCGTTTAGTGCCAGGTTTAAATTCTTCTATAATTGTCACGATAATGCGTGCGTTCTCAATCTCAATGTTGGGCTGGTCGTATAACCATTGCACTTGACCATGATTAAGTGTTGCTTCGTAAGTTCTTAACATCTTGGTTACTCCGTAATAGTTGAAGAAAAATTGCATAGAACGCTTCCGTTACTTTTGCGTAAAAGGAGAATTACAAAATAAAATCACTGGTAACCAAACTACTTACGCCATTCAACTGAATTGAAAATTCAGGCGCGGTGTCGGCATCTGTGCTGCCGTATAACGTGTGACTTGTGGCATCAAAACGTAATTGCCCCGAAGCGTTTGCTTTGCTGAATGCCTTGCTACTAATAAATGTAAAGGCTTGGTCACTTGCTAAATTGTCATTTGCGTCAAGTGCAGAAAGGTCGATTTTGTCTGTACCACTGAGAAAATCCGTGATGATGTCGCGTGCTTTTGACGTAATACCAGAATCGGCTAACGCTGTTAGTTTGAAAATATCGGCATCGGTTCCTCCCGTTAAATTATCTGTGCCTGCACCACCAATTAACGTATCTAAACCCGCGCCGCCAATTAACGTGTCATTGCCCGCCAAAGCGTTTATCAAATCATTACCCGCTAAACCATCTATTTTTTCAGATTTTGTTGTACCTTTTATTTGGTCGTTACCGCTGGTAGCTTTGTTGTTAACGTTACTAATAACGGCTGTTGTGGCTTTACTTGTAACCAGTTCGTCAGTGCCTTCGCCGTCTAAATAACTCACTTGAACACTGATTTTTTTGCCTAAATCAGTGGCAGATAAGACATAACTCGCATTCGTTGCACCCAAAATTTCTAAACCATTACTTAACCACTGATAAGTAAAATCACCTAAACCGTCTTCGTCAGCAAGTGTATTTTTCACTGTTAAGATTTGCGATTGTTTTGCCGTGCCTGTGATTGTGATATTGCCAGTGGGTGCGTGATTAACGTGAATTTCTTCTGGGCGGGTATAAACATCGTCAGTAG
>CAIRCR010000392.1 GCA_903877065.1 uncultured Pseudomonadota bacterium | reverse complement strand
GTCGGTGATATAGGGAAAAACGTTATTGTTCAGAGTCTGAACAAATAAGGGAGAGTTTTTATATTCTACGATTGTGTGCAATTCACTCATAGTTGGAATGCGCCAATCATTGTAATTAGCTAGAGTGCTATTTGTTGATTTTGCAACATCATAAGTAATTTTGGATACAGTTCCTGCACAGATTGATTTATCTAAATTCATACCAACAGGGCAACGTTGCCACATCAGACCTGTTTTATTATGTGTAACCGTGCCTCCCGATTGTTTATAAAATCATCTACGGGAGTATATTCAGAAGAAGAATTTAAAGATTTGCTACCACTTGCTAGGCGTACTGTATTTTTATTAGTTTTGCTAGGTGCGCTTATTCCTCCATCAACAGGATTAACTATCCATGCAACATCAAAATTTTGACCATTTGTTGACGACCAGAATCCAATAGATGAGTCAATCGGAGTATTGGGAAACATAGCCGTGTTGATAGCGGGGCTGTACTTATCGTGTTCAGTGATTGAATTAAGTTCATCAATTCTCGGCAATTGCCAATCAGTTCTTCCTGCGAAATTACTGGTGAGAGCGTTGGCTTGGTCAAAAGTAAAAGTTGAAGCCGTGCCGCTACAACTCGAACCCGTCCATGTTTGCCCAACTGAACACCGTTGCCACGTTAAGCCCGTTTTTTTGTGTGTGACGGTGCCGTCGCCATTGTCGGTGAAATCTTCGGTTGGCGTGTCGAGTGCCGCAAAAGCGTTGGTGGCAAACGCGAAAAGTAACAGCGGGAGGAGTTTGGCTTTCATGGTTTTTCCAGATTAAATTTCGTTTTTAGTTTCTTCGAGTGTTTTCAAAAAATCCCGCATTCCTTGATTATCGACGCGCTGATAAAGCTCTAACACAGGTAAGGTTAAGTCAATCGATTCAAAAGTAATGTCGTCGTCAATGTAGTAATAAGTCGGTCGCCATTGGTCAGATTTTCTAAACACAATAATTTCAACACGGTCTTGTTCAATTAAAACGTATTCTTCCAAAGTTGAGATTGTTTGATAAACAAGGCGTTTTAAATTCTGGTCAAACTTGCGCGTTGAATCTGATAAAACCTCAACAATGATGCGCGGCGATTCAGTGAAATCAATATCACCCTCTTGATTACAAGCAACGACCACATCAGGGTAAAAGTATTTATTGCCTTTATCAGCGCGAACTTTCATATCAGAGCTAAAAGCCTCGCACGGTGTGCCTTTTAAATGATTGCGAAACTCACCACCAACATTCATTGTTATTCGTTGATGATTTGCTTTTGCTCCCGACATGGCAAAAATTTCACCATCAAAATACTCGTGTTTCGTGTCGCTCACTTTTTCCGCGTCAAGATAATCTTGTTCGCTCACATAAGCCGTTTTACAAATTACTTGTCCCATAAAATCTCCAGTTTTGTTAGTTTTTAGATTTTTGAAAATTCCGCTAATTGGTCAAATAATGGATTGAGCGCATTCACCATGTCTTTATACGTTTCGCAATTAAGCAAAAAGTTATAACGATACGCGATGTTCGACTTTTTAGGTCAAAACCAAGTCATCAAAATGCAAAATAGGATG
>CAIRCR010000391.1 GCA_903877065.1 uncultured Pseudomonadota bacterium | reverse complement strand
GCCAGAAGGTGTTGAAATGGTAATGCCAGGGGATAATATCTCCGTTAAAGTGAAATTGATTTCACCTATTGCTATGGAAGATGGGTTGCGTTTTGCAATCCGCGAAGGCGGGCGCACAGTGGGTGCCGGCGTTGTTGCATCGATTATCGAGTAGAGCTTGCAGTCATTTAATTAAATGATTTGCGAGTTTGTAGAGTTATAATAAAGTTTTGTCTGTATTAGGTCAGTAGTTCAATTGGTAGAATGGCGGTCTCCAAAACCGTTGGTTGGGGGTTCGATCCCCTCCTGGCCTGCCAGCAAAATGTATCTTAATTTCATGTTCATTTCACGTTGTCCGCATTTATGAATACGCAAGCAGAGGCATCAATAAGCGTTTTTGATGTTGTTAAACAAGTTTTTTCCGTTATTTTTGTTATTGCAGGTATTGCGGCGTTTTATCATTTTTCTGATTTTTCGTTAATTTATCGGGTTTTAGGGTTAATTATCGTTTTTGTAAGCGCGGTTGCTGCTATGGCAACTACTGTTTCGGGCGCGGCTTTTCGTGCATTTATTGTTGATTCTAAAATAGAAGTGCGAAAAATTGTTTGGCCAACTCGTGATGAAACAACGCGCACAACGTTATTGGTTTTTGCAATGGTGTCAATTGTTAGTTTGATGCTTTGGTTATTTGATACTTTTCTTTTTTGGGGGATTCGATTGCTAACAGGGCAAGGAGCTTAAATAATATGTCACAACATCGTTGGTACGTCGTTCAGTCGCAATCAAATTTTGAAAATAAAGTTAAATTGTCACTTCAAGAGCGTATCGCACGCGAGGGACTACAGTATTATTTTGGTCAAATTCTTATTCCTACTGAAGAAGTTGTAGAAATGAAAATGGGGCAGCAAAGACGCAGTGAACGAAAATTTTTCCCAGGTTACGTTTTAGTTCAAATGGAGTTGACCAATGAGGCTTGGCATTTAGTAAAGGATACGCCAAAAGTACTTGGTTTTATTGGGGGGACTTCAGATCGTCCTGCACCTATTTCAGATAAAGAAGCCGAAGCTATTTTGACTCGGATAGAAGATGCTATAAATAAACCGCGTCATAAAACGCTGTTTGAAGCAGGTGAAATTATTAGAATTACTGATGGACCATTTAAAGACTTTAATGGTGAGGTCGAGGAAGTTCTTTATGATAAAAGTAAATTGAGAGTTGCTGTGCTTATTTTTGGGCGCGCTACTTCAGTTGAGTTAAATTTTGATCAAGTTGAAAAAACATAACATTATCGTCAAATTTGTAACTGTCCCTGCTTTTTTTAAAGTTAGGGATTTTTTGTCTCAGGGTAGTTGAAAAACGTTTAACCCATATTTTGTTTAAGGAATAATACGTCATGGCAAAAAAAATAACTGCATACATTAAATTGCAGGTTAAAGCTGGTGAAGCAAATCCAAGTCCACCGATAGGTCCTGCACTCGGTCAGCGTGGTGTAAATATCATGGAATTTTGTAAAGCGTTCAATGCAAAAACTCAAGATGTAGAAAAAGGGATGCCATTGCCCGTTGTGATTACGGTATATAGCGATCGTAGTTTTACCTATATCACTAAAACACCACCAGCAACCTTTTTAATAAAAAAGGCGGTAGGTTTAAAAAGCGGCAGTAGCAATCCTAATACAAAAAAAGTAGGTGTAATTACACGTCAGCAATTAGAAGATATTGCAAAAGCAAAAATGGAAGATTTGAATGCAGCTACACTGGATGCCGCTGTGAAAACAATTGCGGGTAGTGCGAGAAGCATTGGCTTGAACGTGGAGGGTCTATAAAATGGCAAAGTTGACGAAAAAAGCAAAGTTAATCAAATCAAAAGTTGATACAACAAAACAGTATTCACTTGCTGAAGCTGTTTCGTTATTAAAAGAGTTGGCAACGACAAAATTTGCCGAGGCAATAGATGTCAGTGTGAATTTAGGCGTTGATCCTCGTAAATCAGATCAAAATGTTCGTGGCGCAACTGTACTGCCAAATGGAACAGGTAAAACAGTTCGTGTAGCTGTTTTTACACAAGGTGCAAATGCAGATGCTGCAAGAGAAGCTGGTGCTGATATTGTAGGTATGGATGATTTGGGTGACTTAGTCAAAAAAGGTGAAATGAATTTTGATGTGGTTATCGCCTCTCCCGATGCAATGCGTGTTGTTGGACAGTTAGGTCAAATTTTAGGACCACGCGGTTTAATGCCGAATCCGAAAGTAGGTACAGTAACAACTGACGTGGCAACCGCTGTCAAGAATGCAAAATCAGGTCAAGTTCGTTATAGAACCGATAAGTCAGGCATTATTCATTGCACATTGGGTAAAGTGGCATTCGATGCTGTAGCAATTCAAGGTAATTTAGAAGCCTTGATGGCAGATTTAAGACGATTAAAACCGAGTACATCAAAGGGTGTTTACGTTAAAAAAGTAAGCCTCTCTTCAACGATGGGTCCTGGCTTATGGCTAGACATGAGCGGTTTATAATCACCAAACTTTGAGTTGCAGAATTTTTTGTAGCCGTCAAAGACCGTAGGGGTGCTAGCACTTAATAAACCTGCGTAGGCGGAATGTAATCTAAATTAAGATTATGTACCGTAAGTTTAAACACACGAAATCGTGTGAATTTCAAGCTGGAAATTTTCAGAATTATCGGAGTAAACAATGGCTCTAAATTTAGACAGCAAAAAAGTTGTCGTAGAAGAAGTTGCTGCATTTGCCGCGAAAGCGCATTCGGCAGTTGCTGCAGAGTATCGTGGATTGACGGTTACTGAATTAACTGAATTGCGTAAAACCGCTAGAGAAACAGGGGTTTATGTTCGAGTGGTAAAAAACACGCTAGCAAAGCGTGCTGTGGCAGGTACCGAATTTGAATGTATGCAAGACGGCTTAATTGGACCGTTATTGTTGGCATTTTCTATGGAAGATCCTGGTTCTGCAGGTCGCTTAATCAGTAATTTTGCAAAAACACACGATAAACTAATTACTAAGATTGTCGCCATTGGTGGTCAATCTTACGGCGGTTCAGAGTTACCTCGTTTGGCTAATTTGCCAACTCGTAACCAAGGTATTGCAATGTTGATGTCTGTTATGAAAGCTCCAACCGAAAAACTTGTTCGGACATTGGCAGCACTTAGAGATCAAAAGCAAGAAGCCGCATAATTTTTTAAAACCTATTACTTTAAAAGGAACAAACAATGGCAATTTCACACGCGGATATTTTAGACGCAGTTGCAAACATGACTGTCATGGAAATCGTTGATTTAATTTCAGCGATGGAAGAAAAATTTGGTGTTTCCGCAGCAGTTGCAACTGCTGCCGCACCTGTTGCCGCAGAAGCAGCTGAAGAACAAACTGAATTTGATGTTATTTTGACTGGTTTTGGCGACAACAAAGTTGCTGTCATTAAAGTCGTCCGCGGCATTACTGGTTTAGGCTTGAAAGAAGCAAAAGACGCAGTTGAAGGCGTGCCAACCGTTTTGAAAGAAGGTGTTTCTAAAGCAGACGCTGAAACATTCAAAACAACGTTAGCAGAAGCTGGCGCAACAGTTGAAATTAAATAAATTTTAACTATAAAAGAACAGGGTTCACCTGATTCATGAACGGCTGGTGGCATTTTTGTCACCGGCCTTTTGTTGCTTGCAATGATTGCACAGTAAACGTTCTACGACAATTAAGGTTTTAAAGCGATATGACATACTCTTTTACCGAAAAAAAGCGCATTAGAAATAACTTTGGCAAAAGCACCGAAGTGCTTGATGTCCCCTATCTACTCGCTACGCAAATAGACTCCTACGCGCATTTTTTACAAACTGGTGTGAATGTCGCAAAACGTGACAACGTTGGTCTACATGCTGCGTTTTCGAGTGTGTTTCCTATTGAAAGTCACAACGGGTACGCAGTGTTGGAATATGTACGTTATCGTTTAAATGAACCAATTTTTGATGTCAGAGAATGTCAACAACGAGGGGCAACTTATGCGGCATCGTTGCGCGTTTTAGTGCGATTGGTAATTTACGATAAAGAAGCCTCTGCGGCGGCAAAAGTTTTGAAAGAAACTCGTGAGCAAGAAGTTTACATGGGTGAATTGCCGCTGATGACTGAAAATGGAACGTTTGTTATTAACGGAACAGAGCGTGTGATTGTTTCGCAATTACATCGTTCACCAGGCGTGTTTTTTGATCACGATAAAGGCAAAACACACTCTTCTGGAAAATTATTATTTAATGCTCGTGTGATCCCTTATCGCGGTTCGTGGCTAGATTTCGAATTCGATCACAAAGATTGTGTTTATGTGCGAATCGATCGTCGGCGAAAAATTCCCGCGACTATTTTGTTACGCGCATTGGGCAAAGAATTTGATAATGAAAAAATAATCAGTATATTTTTTGAAACTAATAAATTTGTTATAAATCAAAACACTTGCATTTTACACATGGCACCAGAACGGTTGCGCGGTGAAATTGCAGCTTTTGACATTAAAGACGGTAATCAAGTTTTGGTTGAAGAAGGACGACGTATCACGGCAAAACATATTCGTGATATTAACAAAGCGGGATTAACTTCATTTGAAGTGCCGCGCGAATATTTAATTGGCAAAATTTTAGGTCATAACGTCGTTGACCGAAAAACTGGTGAGTTGATTGCGTCTGTTAATGATGACGTAACTGGGCATATTATCGATCGTTGTATCGAATGTGGCGTAAGTGAAATTAACACTTTATACGTTAACGATTTAGATCGTGGTGCGTATATTTCTAACGCGATGCGTTCGGATACAACTACCAATAATTTAGAAGCATTGGTTGAAATTTACCGCATGATGCGTCCTGGTGAACCACCAACTCGCGAATCGGCAGAAAATTTATTCCAAAATTTATTTTTTACCGACGAGCGTTACGATTTATCAACCGTCGGCAGAATGAAATTTAACCGCCGTTTAGGACGTGAAGAGATTTTAGGCTCAGGTACGTTAACCAAAGAAGATATTATCGACGTATTGAAAGAGTTAATTGCCATTCGTAACGGCAACGGTGTTGTCGATGATATTGATCATTTAGGCAATCGTCGCGTACGTTCGGTTGGTGAAATGGTAGAAAATCAATTCCGCGTTGGTTTGGTGCGTGTTGAGCGCACGGTAAAAGAACGGTTAACATTGGCAGATTCTGAAGGCTTAATGCCACAAGAAATTATCAACGCAAAGCCTGTTTCTGCCGCAATTAAAGAATTTTTTGGTTCTAGTCAATTGTCGCAATTCATGGATCAAAATAATCCGTTATCGCAAGTGACACATAAACGCCGTGTTTCAGCTTTAGGTCCTGGTGGTTTAGCACGCGAACGAGCAGGTTTTGAAGTTCGAGACGTTCACGCTACGCATTATGGTCGCGTTTGCCCAATTGAAACACCTGAAGGACCAAATATTGGTTTGATTAACTCGTTGTCGGTTTATGCACGGACTAATAGTTATGGTTTTTTAGAAACACCTTATCGCAAGGTCGTTGATGGCAAAGTAACGAATCAAGTGGATTATTTGTCTGCTATTGAAGAAGGCGAATTTGTTATCGCGCAAGCCAGTGTTCCTGTGGATTCAACAGGAAAGTTGATTGATGGTCTTGTATCTTGTCGCCACAAAGATGAATTTACATTAGCGATGTCAGACACTGTTCAATACATGGATGTTTCATCTAAACAAATTGTGTCTGTTGCGGCTTCAATTATTCCATTTTTAGAACACGACGACGCGAACCGTGCATTGATGGGGTCAAATATGCAACGTCAAGCTGTACCAACTTTGCGTGCTGAAAAGCCTTTAGTTGGTACAGGTATGGAACGTACGGTTGCTAAAGATTCAGGCGTATCGGTCGTTGCAACTCGTGGCGGTAAAATTGAATCCGTAGATGCCGCTCGAATTGTTGTGCGTGTAAATGATACCGAAACTGAAAATGGTACGTCAGGTGTTGATATTTATAATTTGATTAAATACACCCGTTCAAACCAAAATACCTGTATAAATCAAAAACCTTTGGTAAAAGTCGGTGATGTTGTCAAATCTGGCGATATTATGGCAGATGGACCTTCGACCGATATGGGTGAATTG
>CAIRCR010000390.1 GCA_903877065.1 uncultured Pseudomonadota bacterium | reverse complement strand
TGTTCCTTACATCTTCTCAACGACGGATTTTGGCTTCACCGATCCCAATGATTCACCGGCGAATGCACTTTTAGCGGTGGCGTATAAATGACTTCGCCTGTGGCTGCATTTTTTAGCGTTGTGCCTGCTTGCTTGCGAAATCCAGCGTTATTTTCTTCGATGAAACCTTGAATCGCTAGAATGTCGTTATTCGTGAGTAAGCCAGTTCGCTGTACTTGCTCAAAACCATTTTGCAATGCTGTCGCATAATTATGCACTTCTTTTGCCGCGACATTCACAAAATACCGCGCACTGCTATCGCTGCAATAAAGGTCGTCGTGCGTTGTGATGATGTTTTCGATTGCAGAACTGTCTTTGGCTTCCTGCAACGCCAGCGTATTGATAAGAATTGCCTCGTTTGGAATTGTCGCGGCTATCCCTTTCAACTCCGCCAACGCTTGATGAGCGCGAGCAAGTTTTTTCAACACAACTTTGGTTTCGATGTCTTGCTCAAGCGGTAGGCGTTTGAGCAGTGTCATAACGAAAAACCCATTTTCGCCAAATGCTGATTCACTTTCGCTTCTAAATCCACCACGTTTTGAACGTGCAAAGAAACGGGCGTTTCGTAACGCTGCGCTAATTGTTTAATGCGTTGCGTGAGAGCTTGGCTAATTCGATTCATTTCACCATGAAAAGCCGCTTCAAGCGTTGCGAGCCATTTGTCATTGACGACGAGCGTTTTGATTTCGGTTTCGTTTAGCGTTGGATATTTTTCATACACTTTTGCATCGAGCGTGACTTCGGCGACTTTGAGTGATTTTTTCGCGTCGGCGTGTTGATTGTAGAGTGATTGCCAACGATTTAACGCTTCGGCTTCTTCTTTGGCTTCACGGTCGCCTTTGATTTCTTTTAAGCGAGCAGTGACGGTCGCTTTGCTGATTTTATCGAGTTCAGAAAATAAACCTTCTTCTCCGCCGTGTTCTTCTTCGAGTTCAGTTTGTTGCGCGGCAAGGTTTTCAATATCGCTTTCTAAATCGTTAATGGCTTGCTGTTCTTTTTCAAAATAACACGCAATCACTAACAACTTCGGTATCAAATCACACGTCCAACCTTTATCTTTATTTTTTTCGAGAATACGCGAGGTTTCTGCTTTCCAACCATCGGCAGAAATTAAATAAACATCGTCTTGCATCGTCGCATCCCAATAATCCATCATGTGCTGATAAACGTCGTACTTATCAATCAACGGTTTATTTTCATAACGTGCAAGCAAATCTTCTGACAACGTTTCGATAACAGAACGCGGATGACAACCTATTTCGAGTGATTTTGATAAAGCCATACTGCTGGTTTCCCAATCAGCAAAAACGGCATTCATGCTTTCGATAAATGTCACAAATTCGCGGTGTTCATAAATCGCTGATTTAATCGCTGATTTTTCAACCGCTAACACGACATAATTCGGGCTAATTTCATTAAAAAGCGTTTGCCGTAATTGTGGGCAGATTTTCCAATAATTTTGCAACGCATCAACATCCGCAACAGGAATGCCGCCCTTCAAATGCGCTTCAATGTCTTGCAGGTCTTCGGCTTGCTGGCTATCAATGTAGCGCGGCAAATTGAGATTGAATTCATTTTTTTCAATTTCATCAAAACTCACCATGCGCGAAAATTTCGGCATTTCGATTTGCTTCGTCCAAACATCAACAATTTTGTGAATGTCCATAGCACGCAAGCGATTTTTATTGCCGTCTTTTAAAAATCCCGTGCTGGCATCAATCATAAAAATGCCTTTACGAATTGGCGCGTCGTTTTTATCAATCACGATGATGCAAGCGGGAATCCCTGTGCCGTAAAACAAATTCGCAGGCAAACCAATAATGCCTTGAATGTAGCCTTTGCGAATCAATTTGCGTCGAATATCTGCTTCAGCATTACCACGAAACAAAACGCCGTGCGGCAAAATACACGCGCCACGACCTGTGCTTTTGAGCGAGCGAATGATGTGGAGTAAATAAGCGTAATCGCCTTGTTTTGCTGGCGGCGCACCAAAGGGTTCAAATCGCCCGAATGGGTCATTATCAATTTGAACGCCATTGCTCCAGCGTTTGTCACTAAAAGGCACACCAGCTACAACATAATCAAATTCCAAAAGTTCATTTCCATCTTTAAATTTTGGTTCTGATAATGCGTGTCCCTGCTCAATAATCGCCGTCGGATTATCGTGCATAATCATATTCATTCTGGCTAAAGTCGCATTTGTAGTATCTTTTTCTTGACCATAAAGCGTTATTTTTGCTTTGGCTTGACTGGCAACTTTTAAAAGCAACGAACCACAACTACAAATCGGGTCGCAAATTGTTGTAGCGTTTGTTGTTGGAGCATCTTTGATTTTTAACGTGCAAGAAATTATCAAGCTAATTTCTGAGGGAATATAAAAATATCCTTTGCCTTTTCCACTTTCCGTTGCGAAATGACGCATTAGATATTCGTAAGCATCGCCCAAAATGTCATCACCTTCTGCGCGATTTTTAGAAAAGTCGAGCGCGGGATTTTCAAAAATAGCGATGAGGTTCGTTAAACGGT
>CAIRCR010000389.1 GCA_903877065.1 uncultured Pseudomonadota bacterium | reverse complement strand
TATTCCAACGATTTTAAACGAGCCGATTTTTCAAAAAGGGTTTGATATTGCTGAAGTTTCACATTTGAGCAGTGATCAGTACGAGGCATATTTGAAAAGTGTTTTGTCTTACAACGAAGCTAAGGCTGTGACCGATACGGCTTTTTATGATGGTGAACGAAAAGGAATTATAAAAGGCAAAATTGAAGGCGAAAAAGAAGGGCGAAACAAGGAAAAATTAGAAACTGCTAAAACCATGTTAGCAAAGGAATTTGAAATTGCTACGATTGCCGAAATTACAAACTTAACGATTGCAGAAATTGAGCTTTTAAAATGAAAAATTCAGCACCAACACTCGAAGAACAACAGCAATTACTTAATCTTTACAATCAAGGTTTGTTTGCTGAAGCGGTTGAAAATGCGGATACATTGATTGCACGTTTTTCGGAAGATAGCTTTTGCTGGAAAGTTTTAGGCAGTTCTTTACAAAAATTAGGTGAAATCGATAAAGCTATCAATGCAAAAATAAAAGTTGTTGAATTGATACCAAGCGATGCTGAAGCACACGCAAATTTAGGTTTTGCTTACTGTGTATCTGAAAATAATGTTGAAAAAGCCAGTCAGCATTTACATCGAGCTTTAGTGTTGAATCCAAATTTATCAGGTGTTCACTACAATTTAGCCGTTTTACTACAAAATCAAGGTAATTTTGAAGAAGCTGAAAAACATTACCGAAAATTGTTAGAAAAAGATTCCAATTCTGCTGAAATTTACAATAATTTAGGAGCTGTGCTTAAAGAATTAGGGAAATGCGAAGAAGCCGAGCAAAGTTATCGTCGTGTGTTAGAAATCGATCCAAATTATGTCGATGCTCTTTACAACTTAGCCAATTTATTAAAAAGTGAAAAACGCTTAAAAGAAGCGGAACACGCTTACTTCGATATTTTAAAAATCAATCCAAATCATCTTGATACACATAATAATTTAGGCATTCTATTCAAAGAACAAGGGGAATTTGAAAAAGCAAAGCAAAGCTATTTGAACGCATTAAACATCAATCCTGATTTTGCAGAAGCGCACAACAATTTAGGGATTGTATTCAAAGAACAAGGGCAGCTCGAAAAAGCAGAAGAAAGTTATTTACAAGCCCTAAAAATCAAATCGAATTTTGCAGAAGCGCATAATAATTTAGGTCTTGTTTTTCAAGAACAAAGCCATTTTGAACACGCAAAACAAAGCTATTTAAAAGCCGTCCAAATCAATCCTGATTTTGCAGAAGCGCATTACCATTACGCATTGTCATTATTGACACTTGGACAATTAAAAGAAGGTTTTGAGCAATATCAATGGTTTTATCATCCAAAAAATACCAATCGACATAAACCTCAACAGCCGAATTTAACCGCAAAACAATGGCAAGGCGAGTCGTTACAAGGTAAAACAATTTTGATTCATGCTGAACAAGGGTTTGGTGACATGATTCAATTTGTGCGTTATGCACAGAATTTATATGAGAGCGGGGCGTCTGTTTCAGTTTTAGTCGCAAAACCGCTGATCGATTTATTTAAAACAATTCCGTGGATTGATCGTATTTTAGAAAAGGGCGTGGAAAATCCAATAGGTTATGATTTTTGGGTATTTGCGTTGGCGTTGCCTTTTTTATTTCAAACTGTTTTAGAAAACGTGCCTTGTAACGTGCCATATTTGTCAGTAAATTCAGAAAAATCAGCGTGGTGGAAAAATTGGCTAACACAACATAGTCCAACTGAAAATAAACGTGTCGGTTTGGTTTGGGCTGGCAGTTCTGCTCACAAAAATAACAAAAATCGCTCAATTTCGTTGGAACAATTTTCAGTTTTAAATTCACTAAAAAATATCACTTGGGTAAGTTTGCAACTAGGCGATCAGGTACAATCTGACATTGCCGCCAGTCCATTGAACATTCTTGATGCAAGTTTATTTATTCAAAACTTTGTTGATTCTGCCGTGTTATTAAATAACTTGGATTTGTTAATTACTGTTGATTCTGCACCCGCACATTTAGCGGGGGCATTGAATATCCCTGTTTGGGTCATGATTACGAAAGTACCTGATTGGCGTTGGTTATTGGGGCGTTCTGATTCGCCTTGGTATCCTTCGATGCGGTTATTTCGTCAGCCAGAAATTGGTGATTGGACAAGCGTATTAACCGATGTGAAATTGGCGTTTGCATCCAAAGCAGAGCCAAACGAATAAAAATATCGAATGAATAATGCCCACGAGCTTGATTTGGCGAGATTCGCTTAATTGTGCTATCTTTTCACTCATAATTTGCTTTCAATACATTCTCTATTTATGACTCAAGAACAATTTACCGATTACGCCAAACAAGGCTACAACCGTATTCCGATTAGCCGCGAAATTCTCGCAGATTTGGACACGCCATTGAGTGCTTATTTAAAACTTGCTGCGGGTGCATATTCTTATTTGTTTGAATCTGTACACGGTGGAGAACAATGGGGACGTTATTCAATTATCGGTTTGCCGTGCAAAACAGTCGTCAAAATTTTTGGTCAACAAATTACAGTCACATTTGAAAATAAAATCGTTGAAAGCCTCAAACACGAAAATCCGTTGCAATGGATTGAAAAATTTAAAGCGCGTTATCGTGTGCCAGACGTTGAAGGTTTGCCACGTTTTAATGGTGGATTAGTCGGTTATTTTGGTTATGAAACCATTGGTTATATTGAACCACGCGTTTGCACAGTCGAAAAACCAGATGAAATTGGTACGCCTGATATTTTGTTAATGGTGTCAGAAGAATTGCTGATTTTTGATAATTTATCAGGAAAAATGTTGTTGCTCACGCACGCCAATCCAGAAGAATCAAATGCTTACGAACGAGCCAAAGAACGTTTGAAAGAATTAGCGAATAAATTACGCGAATCTCAGGCAAAATCTGATCGCCACGTCAGCCCTAAAAGCGTTGACGAAAGCGATTTTATTTCTGGTTTTACACAAGAAGGTTATGAAAGTGCCGTTCGTAAAGCCAAAGAATACATCACCGACGGTGACATTATGCAGGTGGTTTTGTCACAACGTTTATCAATTCCGTTTACTGCCAAGCCGCTTAATTTATACCGTGCTTTGCGTTGTTTGAACCCATCACCGTATATGTTTTATTTAGATTTAGATGATTTTCACATTGTCGGTTCGTCGCCTGAAATTTTAGTACGCTTGGAAGATGAAACGGTCACTGTTCGTCCCATTGCTGGAACGCGTCGTCGCGGCGTTACACCTGAACATGATTTAGAACTTGAACAAGAATTGCTCGCTGACCCAAAAGAAATTGCTGAACATTTGATGCTCATTGATTTAGGTCGAAACGATACGGGGCGTGTTGCGGAAATTGGATCGGTATCGGTGACCGATACAATGATTATTGAACGTTATTCCCACGTTATGCACATCGTTTCTAACGTCACAGGAACGCTTAAAAAAGGTAAAAATGCGTTTGATGTTTTGGCGGCAACCTTCCCCGCTGGAACAGTTAGTGGTGCGCCAAAAATTCGAGCGATGGAAATTATTGATGAACTCGAACCCGTGAAACGTGGCATTTATTCAGGTGCAGTCGGTTATATCGGTTGGACAGGAAATTTAGATACCGCAATTGCAATTAGAACCGCCGTAATTAAAAACGGTAAATTACATATTCAAGCTGGCGCGGGGATTGTCTATGATTCTGTACCGCAAAGTGAATGGGATGAAACGATGAACAAAGCACGCGCAGTTTTTCGTGCTGCTGCTATGGCTGAAGCGGGTTTAGAAGGAGAGCCGCTATGACAGATAAAAAACTTCTTCTTATTTTAAATTTTTCAAGGATTTGCATTGACAGATAAAAAAGAAGGTTTAGTTATCGCACATTTAGGACAAGGAATTGCAGTTGAACATAACGGGCAAATCATTTTATGCCAATCGCTACGAAAATTAGATACGGTGACGGTTGGCGACAAAGTTTTATTGTCACTCGTCGCACCAGAACAAGGTCGAATTGAAGCTCTTTTACCACGCAAATCAGTTTTAGCACGACCCTCACGCAACGATAAAATTCGCCCTGTTGCCGCAAACATCGATAACATCTTTGTTGTTTTTGCCGTTGAACCCTTTTGTGATTTTTTGTTACTCGATCAATATCTAGCCATTTGTGAAAATCGTGATTTTTGCGCGTCGTTGATTTTAAACAAAACAGATTTACCGCTTTCTGAAAGTATCGAACAAGAATTGAAAAATTATGAACATCTGGGTTACGAAATTTATCGTGTTTGTGCAAATAATGTGAATAGTTTAAACGAGTTAAAACAAGCCTTGCGTGGACAAGTTAGTATTTTCACAGGTCAATCTGGCGTAGGTAAATCATCATTAACCAACGCACTCATTCCCGACAAAAATTTGAAAACAAATACCGTTTCAGCAACCACCAAACACGGACGGCATACCACAACCGCCGCGACACTTTATCATTTGCCTGACGGCGGTGATTTAATTGATTCGCCAGGTGTAGCCATTTTTGGTTTGGCGGATATTTCACGAGGACAACTCGCTCAAGGTTTTCGAGAATTTTTACCGTTTTTAGCCCTCTGTCAATTTAACGATTGTAGCCATCACAAAGACAAAGGCTGTGCGGTTCGCGCTGCCGTCGAAAATGGGAAAATTTCCACACCGCGTTATGAGCGGTTTTTAAAATTACATGAAAAAATGTAACCGAATTAAGAGTAATTAAAATGCCAATATCACACCAAAAAATAGTTCGTATTGACCACGCAGTTGAAAAAACAAATTTATCCAAAGCACAGAAAAAATTTAATGGGTTAATTAAAAAAATTGATGTGCAAAAAAAATTATTACAAGAATGGCAAAATACGATTCCCAAATATCAACAACGTTTTCACAGTGAATATCAGCCGCTTTTTGATGAATACAACGAATGCCGTATTGCAATGGTGCATTTGCTCGACGAATCTTATAGCGATAAATTTTTCAAAAAAACGGACAAAGCCAAAATTCAAAATTTGATTAGCGATATGACCATGCAGCTCATTAACGAAGGCATGGACGAATTAAAAGAAATTTATAATCGCTACAACGAAACAGATTTTGATACTGAAATTCAATCTATGGATGAAGCGATTGGTGATGAAATGAAATCAATGATAGAAGCTATGTTCGGCATGGAATTTGATGACGCGGCGGATTTTAGTTCTCCAGAAAAAATGCGTGAAACGTTAGAGAAAAAAATGCAAGCAGAACAAGCCCGTCAGCAACACATTGAGGAAAAACGTAGCAAACGTAAAAAATCAGCAAAACAACTTGAAACCGAAGCCAAACAAAAAGAAGCCGAGCAAGAGGCAAGTAAATCCATTCAAGAAGTTTTTCGTAAATTAGTTGGCGTGTTGCACCCTGATCGTGAACCCGATGAAGCTGAACGTGAGCGTAAAACAGAACTTATGCAACGCGTAAACGTTGCGTATGCCAAAAAAGATTTGCTGCAATTATTGGCTTTACAACTTGAAATTGAACAAATTGATCAATCACAACTCAACACGATGACTGAAAATAGGCTCAAGCATTTCAATAAAATTTTGCAAGAGCAACTCGATGAATTGGTGCAAGAAATTAGTGATGTTGAGTATCCCTTCCGAATGCAATTAAACGTCCCTCCCTATTTAAACTTTCTACCACCTCAGTTATTGAAAGCGTTGTCGGCTGAAATTGCAGAACTACAACTTGTCATTAAAAATGTTCAACGTGAACTCAAAGAATTTCAGCATCCTGCGAGTCTCAAAGCGGGACTTAAATCTTATCGCCTTTAATGCCTTAATCTCTTCGAAAATTTAAACT